>NZ_QGEH01000007.1 GCF_003258515.1 Marinobacter bohaiensis | reverse complement strand
ATGAAAACCGTCGACGATTACTGGCCTCAGCGTCTGTCCTGACCCGCCCTTTAACGGCAACACCTAGCCTTGGAATACAGGCCTGGATCGGTGTTTGCCTCTTGACGTGGGGAGTCATATCAACGCCTTGGGTAAGCCGCCGGAACGGAGCGTAGTACCGGTCGGCTTGACCCACTTGTTCTGTGTCATGGAATTATCTGAGTGATTGGCCCATGAACTTTACATCCAAATTCATCGCGCAATACACAGAGGGATATTCCTAACTTCTTTCTAAGGATATCCATATGAGAATCGGAGTAACTAGGATACTTCGACGTTTCATTCATGTATTCCTTTAACGCCTTTTTTAGCTCTTCATTGATTTCTCTTAGCTTTTGCTCAAAATCAATTTCCTTCCCAATTCTGAGCAGCTCCGATCGAACCTCTTTTACGGATAAGATCACGTGGCTAGCGTTTTCAAGATGGTGCGCTTGGTGAAAAGCACCCTTGTTAGAAATAACATCTACGATTTCTTGAGCTAGCTTTTGATCGTTCGTAAATCTTCTAATCAGCGGCAAGGGGCTTCTGTGCTTTCGCAATAATCCTGAGATCAGATTCTCATGATCTCTCTTCCACCGTTTTAGATCTTCTGCCAGGTAATCTTTGCCTTGGTTCTTGTCGATTTCTGTATGGCAGCTAGCACAGAGCCAGATTCCATTTTCTGGTTTGGCCCGATCCGCAAGTGACATATTCTGCTTGAAGCGAATGGTCCTTTCTCGCGCATCGTGTATGTGAGCAGCTTCGCCGATTTTTACCTTGGACTCAGCATCACTAAGGGACGGAGCAACAGTCAACCTATTGCAGTCTGGATTTGCGCAGATGTACGCAGACCGGTATGCGATCAAATCAACTGTCTTTTGGTTAAAATCAGGTGCGGACATTGGATTCCCTCAACACAGAACAGTAATTAGACCGCGTTCCGCGATATTGAATATACGCGCGTTCTCGATAACAACACGTTTTACCCACACTCCATGACACTTCTTTTCATTTAAAAACAAAAAGATAGGTCAAATTCGTCTGCCTCGCCGCGCATTCGCGTGACCGCCGCCTTTTGTCATTTCAATAACACCGTAGCCTATTACGACAGGGTGTCACGATCCACCTATCGCCCCGACTTCTTGGTCCCCATCTTTGCCTCGGCCGTCAGCGGATCTTCCGGCCAGGGGTGCTTGGGGTAGCGCCCGCGCTGTTCCTTTCTCACCTGGGGATACACCTCCCGCCAGAAGTTGGCCAGGTCGGCGGTGACGGCCAGGGGTCGTTGGGCGGGGGACAGGAGGTGGATGACCACCGGCAGGCGGCCGTTGGCGAGCCTTGGCGTTTCGGTCCAGCCGAACAGGGCCTGGAGTTTGGCGGCCAGGACGGGGCCATTGTCGGCGCTGTAGTCGAGGCGGATGGACTGGCCGGTGGGGATCTCGAGCGCCGTGGGCAGCTCGCGTTTGAGGGTCTGCTGCTGGGCGTAGTCGAGTCGGCTTTGCAGGGCGTCGATCAGGGCGACCTGTTGCAGGCCTTTCCAGTTGCGGACGCCGGCCAGGAAGGGCGCCAGCCACTGGTCGAGGCTGTCCAGCAGGGCCGCTTCCGAGGTGTCCGGCCAGGCGTCCGGTTCCAGCGCCCGCATGTGCTGGACGCGGGCGCGCCACTGCCTCGCGGCGTCGGTCCAGGGCAGGCTGTCGAGGCCCTTTTCGCGCACGGCGGTAAGCAGGCCGAGCTGGATCTGTTCGGCGCCGGGGTCGGGCAGGGCTTTCTCGTCGAGGATCAGCCGGCCCAGGCGGCGTACGCGGCGGGCGATGACGGTGCCCCGGGCATCGTCCCAGCGGGCGTCGTCGACGGTGTCGATGTGCTCGGCCAGGTCGCTTTCCAGGGTGGCGCGGTCGGTGGCGGCGGCCAGGAAGATGCGGGACTCGCGGGCCTGGCCGTCCAGGTCGGCGGCCACCAGCCAGTCTTCCCGGCCCAGGGCGTCTTCGTCACGCAGGCGGGCGCCGCGGCCGTTGCTGAGCTGGTAGCGGTTGGCGTCGCCGGGTCGCCGGTGGGCGATGCGGTCCGGGTAGGCGAGTGCCAGCAGACGCCCGACCGGCTGGGCGTCATCCCGGTCGCGCGCGTCTTTCTGCGGCAGCAGGCGGTCCACGGCGCGCCTGAGGGCATCGAGGCGGTGGCGGTCCAGGTTGGGGGCGCGGTAACCGCCGGTCAGCACCTGCACCCGGTGCAACAGGTCGGCGCCAGCCTGAGGGCCGAGCAGGTCGCGGTCACCCAGCAGCGCGGCGAGGCGGGCGGCGGTCTGTGGATAACCCCGTTCGCGGCCTTTGAGGACCATATGCGCCAGCCGGGGGTGGATGCCCAGCGCCCGGGCGCGGCGGCCGTGGTCGGTGATGGCGCCGTCGCGATCAAGCAGGTCGAGCCATTGCAGCAACTCGACGGCCTGGGCCCAGTGGGCCGGCGGCGGCGCATCCAGCCATTCCAGATCGGCCGGGTCGCGCGCGCCCCACTGGGCCAGTTCCAGCGCCAGGGGCGCCAGGTCGGCTTCGAGGATCTCCGGCGGGGTGAAGGCGGGCAGACCCTGCTGTTCGGACTCGCCCCACAGGCGATAGCACACGCCCGGCTCCACCCGCCCGGCGCGGCCCTTGCGCTGCTCGGCGGCGGCCTGGGACACGCGGCCGGTGATCAGGCGGGTCATGCCGCTGTTGGGATCGAAACGGGCCCGGCGCGCCTGGCCGGCGTCGATCACCACGCGCACGCCTTCGATGGTCAGACTGGTCTCGGCGATGGCAGTGGCCAGTACGATCTTGCGCTCGCCGGCCGGGGCGGGCTGGATGGCGCGGTCCTGCTCCTCGCCCTTGAGGTTGCCGTAAAGTGGGGTCAGGTGGGTGCCCGGTGGCAAATGCGGACGGATCAGGCGCTCCACCAGCCGGATTTCCCCCGCGCCGGGGAGAAAAGTGAGGATTGAGCCCGTTTGGGTGTCCAGCGCTTCGCGGATCACCGCCGCCACCTGGTCGGGCAGGCGCGCCGGCTGGCCGCCCCGGCTGGGCAAGGGCCGGTAGTGCACCTCCACCGGATACGCCCGCCCCTCGCTGGTGAGCACCGGGGCGTCGTCCAGCAGCGCCGCCAGGGGCGCGGTGTCGAGGGTGGCGGACATCACCAGCACCCGCAGGTCGTCGCGCAGCGCCTGCTGGGACTCCCGCACCAGGGCCAGGCCCAGGTCCGCCTGCAGGGAGCGCTCGTGGAATTCGTCGAACAGCACGGCGGCGTAGTCCTCCAGCGCCGGGTCCTGCTGGATCAGGCGGGTGAGGATGCCTTCGGTGACCACTTCAATACGGGTGCGGGCGGAGACTCTGGTGTCCAGCCGGGTGCGGTAGCCGACGGTCTCGCCGGGCTTCTCCCCCAGTTGCTGCGCCATGAAGCGGGCGGCGGCCCGGGCGGCGATGCGGCGCGGCTCCAGCATGAGGATGCGGCCGTCGCCGCGCCAGTCGGCGTCGAGCAGGGCCAGGGGCACGCGAGTGGTCTTGCCGGCGCCGGGCGGCGCCTGCAGCAGCACGGTGGTTGTCTGGGCCAGGGTGGTCTGGAGGTCGGGGATCAGGGCGTCGATGGGTAGCATGGGGAGATCATGCCGGGACTGGGGGAAAACTCAAGGTATGGTGTCTGTTGCGGTCTTCCGTCGACAAGGCTCATCACCCGCGGTGCCCCGGGAATCGCCCGGCAGCCCGGCGGGCTGCTCCGAAGCTGAAGCTTCGGCTACATTGAGCGCGTCTTTCTGAAGGTGTCGGAGGGGAGAAAGCAGAAAAAAGCCCACCGTCCGGGAGGGTTGGGTTCTCCGGGTGGACGGTGGGCAACAACGTCGGCACTCGAAGGGCGGTGCCGGATCGTCTTAAACCTTAAAAACGATGCTCACACTGATAGTAAGCACCTCCTTACCAGGACCAGGTGGCCGCCAGGGTGCCGAAGGTGAGTTCGTCCTTGTTGGTCTTGTCGGGGCTGCTGGTACCCCTGAGGATCAACGTGGCCTGGAAGCCGTTCCAGTGCCAGCCGGCGCCGACGCCCGCCTGCCAGATGAACGGGTTCTGGTCGTAGGTGTAGGGATCGGCATGGTGATCCATATAGGAGTAAGGCACCCACTGGCCACCGACACCGGCGAACACGGACCAGCCCATACCCGGCGCATCGGTGGAGCCGGGCAACGCCAGGGTGGACGAGGCGCCGGACGTCAGGGGCACGAAGTCCCGGGGCAGGTTCTCGCCCAGGCGCCAGACCAGGCCGGTCTGGGCGTTGGTGATGAAGTTCGAGGCGGTGACGCCCGCGCCCCAGCTCACTTCGTTCTGCAGCCCCTCTCCCGCCGGCGTGCGGAAGAAACGGCGGGCGTGATAGGCCTCCAGGCCGCCGACGGCATCCTGGCCGATCTGGTTGTCCCAGCCCTGGGGCTCGGTGCTGCCGGTGAGCTTGTGCACCCATTCCTGGGTGCGGCGGGCGCCGGAATCCGGCCCCACCACGCCGACGATCAGGCCGTAGCCGGTGATCCAGTCGTCGTTCCAGCTCCACAGGGTCAGCGAGCCGTCCAGGTAGCCGGCGTAGGGAATGTCGTCATACTGGGGTTCGCTGGACTCGATGTTCTCGGGCGTAAACATCAACTGGCGCAGGCTGAAGGCCAGCGCGTGCTGGTCGCCCGCCGCGCCGATACCGGGCAGCCAGTCCAGGCCATCCCGCGCGTGGGCGGCGAGACAGACCGAACAATCGTCATCCACCTCGGCGGCGTCGGTCAGATAGGACAGCCGGCCGCCGTTGGTGTAGCCCTTGTCGCTCGCCGTCAGCAGGTCGTTGTCCCAGGAAATGTTGAAAGTGCCGGCCATGGCATCGGGCGCGACGCCGGCCAGGCACGCCACAACGGCGTACATCCATCCCGGATACGGTGCCGATCGTGCCATCTTCATCAGCTTTGGGCCTGTCACGGCAGTCCCCCTGTGGTTGAGTCGCGCCGGATCTGTCGGATGGCGCGGGTCCAGTGGAAAAAGCCCGCCGTCCAGGAGGGTTGGGTTCAGGGGTTGGACGGCGGGCAGAAAACGGGTTCGTCAGGTGGCCCCTCAGAACCGGTAGGTGACGATCACGCTGCCGAACCATTGATTGGCGTCGCCCACATCCTCGACGATGGGGCTGTCCGCCGCGTCGCCGAACAGGCGGCTGTAGCGGGCAATGGACGTGACGTCCCAATTGCGGGCAGCGTGATAGGTCAGGCGACCGTTGAGACTGGCACGCAGGAAGGCGCCGTCCGGATCGTAGGCGGCCAGGCCGGAACGGGCCGCGCCGGCGTCGGAGACGCTGAACAGGGCGTCGTTCCAGTCTTCGCTGGCCCAGGTGGCGCCCGGGCCGACACCGTAGCTCCATTGGGGCGACAGGCGGCCACGAAACCTCAGGTAGGAGCGCAGCCGCACGCCGTCCAGATCGCCGCCCACCGGGGCTGCCAGCTCGGTGTTGAACTGCCAGGGGCCCGGGGTCCAGCTCAGCAGGACGCCGGCCATGGCACTGTCGTCCACTTCGTCGAGGTCGGAGATGTCGCCGACGTCGTCGCGGCCGCGCTCGTAGGAAATCACCGGCGAGATGCTCAGTTGCTCGGTCTTCACCACCTGCCAGCCAATGCCGGTGATGGGGTTGATGAACAGGCGTCCCAGGCGGGCTTCCACCACGGGGATCGGAATCGCCTCGTAGGTGTCGGCGCCCCGGTACTCCGGGGCCACCCCGACGCCCACGCCGAGGTTGAATCGCCACTCGTTGGCATCCGGGGTTTCCGGCGCCTCGTCCTGGGCCAGTGCGCCGGCGCTGGACAGCCCCAGCACCATGGCGATTAACGGCTTGCCGATTGTCATCGTCGCTCCTTTATTGCTTCCGTCCGGAAAACACGCCTGTCCGGACATCCATTGTCGTGCTGAGCAACAGCTTACGCGGCCTGTGTTGCAACAGACCTACGCGCCCGGCGCATCCTCGTCACTGGCCGCCGTCTTGCCGATCACGGTGGTCTGGTCCGCGGACTCACCCCCGCCCAGCGCCCGGTACAGGGTGATGCGGTTGGTCAGCTTCTGCAGTTTGACGTCGACCAGGGTCTGGCGTGCGCTGAGCAGTTCCCGACGGGCGTCGAGCACCGCCAGGTAGTCGTCGGCGCCGGCTTCGTAGCGGCTCTCCGCCAGCTCCAGCGAACGCTCGGTGGCGGTGACCAGGGCGGCCTGGGCCTGTTCCTGGTCTTTCAGGAAGTTGCGCGCCGAGAGGGCGTCGGACACTTCCTGGAAGGCGGTCTGGATGGTCTGCTCATAGCTGGCGACCTGCTGGTCGCGGCGCACTTCGGCCAGGTCCAGGTTGGCCTGGTTCTCGCCGCCGGTGAAGATCGGCAGGTTGATGCTGGGCGCAAAGCTCCAGGCGCCGGAGCCCCCGTCGAACAGGCCGGACAGCTCGCTGCTGGCGGTACCGGCGGAGCCGGTCAGGGTGATGCTCGGGTAGAACGCCGCCCGCGCCGCGCCGATGTTGGCGCTGGCCGCTTTCAGGCTGTATTCCGCCTGACGGATGTCCGGGCGCTGCAGCAGGATGTTGGAAGACAGGCCAGCCGGCACGTCGGACAACATGGCTACGGCCGGATCGATCAGGCTGTCGTCCGGAATCACCGGAACCGGGCCACCGACCAGCACGGCCAGGGCGTTGCGGTCCTGGGCCACCAGGCGACGGTACTGGGCGCGGTTGCTGCGCGCGGTTTCCAGGGCGATCTCCGCCTGGCGCACGTCCAGCTCGGAGCCCAGGCCGGCGTCGAAGCGGTTACGCACCAGGTCCACCGATTCCTGCTGGGACTCGACGGTGTCTTCACTGATGCGCAGGTTCTGCTTGTCCGCCAGCAGGGTCAGGTAGGCGTTGGCCACTTCCGAGACCAGGGTGATCTGCGCGCTGCGGCGGGCTTCCTCGGTGCTCAGGTAGCTCTGCAGGGCGGATTCCTTGAGGCTGCGCACCCGGCCGAACAGGTCCAGCTCGTAGGACGCCACGCCTAGGTTCACGCCGTACTCGCTGGAGATGGTGCTGCTGCCGGTGGAGCTCAGGTCCGCCGGCACCCGCGAACGGGAGCCATCCGCGTTGACGCCGATTTCCGGGAACAGCGCGGCACCTTCGATGCCGTACTGGGCGCGGGCCTCGGCCACGTCGAGCATGGCCAGGCGCAGGTCACGGTTGTTGGCCAGGGCGGTATGGACCAGCGCCCGCAACTGGGAATCGCTGAACAGGGACTCCCAGCCGGGCAGGACGACCGCATCGGCCGTCCCGTTCCTGTCGCCCACTTCTTGCGGCACCGGTGAATCCGGCCGCTGGTAGTCAGGCATCAGGGTGCAGCCGCCCAGGGTCAGGGCAACCAGCACCGCAGGGGTCAGTCGCTTCATGCGCGTCCCTCCGTTTGTTCGAGCGCCGGGGTGTCCCCACGGTCGTCCGATGATTCGTCTTTCGCGGTGCTACCGGTGAGCGGCACGCCGGACAGCTTGCGCACCACCACGTAGAACAGCGGGATGAAGAAGATGGCCAGCACGGTGGCCGCCACCACGCCGCCGAACACGCCGGTACCGATGGCATTCCGCGCGCCGGAGCCCGCGCCGGAGCTGAGCATCAGCGGGGTGACGCCCAGGCCGAAGGCCAGGGAGGTCATCAGGATCGGGCGCAGTCGCATGCGCACCGCGTCCAGGGTGCCCCGCAACAGGCCACGGCCCTGCTGCTCCAGTTCCAGCGCGAATTCGCAGATCAGGATCGCGTTCTTGGCTGACAGGCCGATGGTGGTCAGCAGCCCCACCTGGAAGAACACGTCGTTATCCAGCCCGCGCAGGCTCGCCGCCAACACCGCACCGATGACGCCCAGCGGCACCACCATCATTACGGCGAACGGAATCGACCAGCTCTCGTACAGCGCGGCCAGGCACAGGAACACCACGATCATGGACAGCGCGTAGAGCGCCGGAGCCTGGTTGCCCGCCTGCTTCTCCTGGTAGGAGAGGCCGGTCCACTCGGAACCGAAGCCGCCGGACAACCCACTCACCAGTTTCTCCATTTCGGCCATCGCCTCACCGGTGCTGTAGCCGGGCGCGGCGTTGCCCTGGATGTTCATGGCGGAGACGCCGTTGTAGCGCTGCAACTGCTGCGGGCCGTAGGTCCATTCGCCCTCGGAGAAGCTGGAGAAAGGCACCATCTCACCGTCGTCGTTGCGCACGTACCAGTTTTCGATGTCGTCCGGCAGCATCCGGTAGGGGGCGTCCGCCTGGACGTAGACCCGCTTGATCCGGCCGCGGTCGGTGAAATCGTTGACGTAGCTGGAGCCCCAGGCCACCTGCATGGTGGTATTGACGTCGTTCAGGGAGACGCCCATGGCCTTGGCCTTCTGGCGATCCACGTCGAGTCGGTACTGGGGCGCGTCCGGCAGGCCGTTATAGCGCACCTGGGTCAGGGCCGGGTTCTGGTTGGCCTCGCCCAGCAGTTTGTTGGTCGCCTCGACCAGGGCGTCGTGTCCGGCGGCGCCGCGGTCCTGCAGCTGCAGGTTGAAACCGCTGGCCACACCCAGTTCCGGGATCGACGGCGGGTTGAGGGCGAAGATGATCGCCTCACGTACCTGCGAGAACTCGGCCATGGCGCGGCCGATGATGGCGTTGACCCCATTCTTCTCCAGATCCCGGTCTTCCCAGTCCTTCAGGCGCACGAACGCCAGGCCCGAGTTCTGGCCACGGCCGGCAAAGCTGAAGCCGGCCACGGTGAAGATGGACTGCACCGCCTCTTTCTCGTCGTTGAGGAAGTGGTCTTCCATCTTCTTCAGCACGTCGATGGTCTGCTGCTGGGTGGAGCCCACCGGCAACTGCACCTGGGCCAGCAGGATGCCCTGGTCTTCCTCCGGCAGGAACGCCGACGGCAGACGCTGGAAGCTGTAGCCCAGCACACCCACGATGACCACGTAGATCAGCATGTAGCGGCCACGACGGCCCAGGATCTTCTCCACCCGGCCCTGGTAGCGGCCGGTGGCTTTCTCGAAGCTGCGGTTGAACCAGCCGAAGAAACCACCCTTGGTGTGGTGATCGCCCTTGTGCGGCTTGAGCATGGTGGCGCACAGGGCCGGCGTCAGGATCAGGGCCACCAGCACCGACAGCACCATGGCGGAGACGATGGTGATGGAGAACTGGCGATAGATGGCGCCGGTGGAGCCGGGGAAGAAGGCCATGGGCACGAACACGGCCGACAGCACCAGCGCGATCCCCACCAGGGCGCCGGTGATCTGGCCCATCGATTTGCGCGTGGCCTCGACCGGCCCCAGGCCTTCCTCGGCCATCACCCGTTCCACGTTCTCCACCACGACGATGGCGTCATCCACCAATAGCCCGATGGCAAGCACCATCCCGAACATGGTCAGGGTGTTCACCGTAAAACCGCAGGCGAAGAGGATGCCAAAGGTCCCGAGCAGGACCACCGGCACGGCGATCGTCGGGATCAGCGTGGCGCGGAAGTTTTGCAGGAACAGGTACATGACCAGGAACACCAGCACGATGCCTTCGAACAGGGTCTTGACCACTTCTTCGATGGAGATCTTCACGAACGGCGTGGTGTCGTAGGGGTACTGGACTTCCAGCCCTTCCGGGAAGTAGGCGCTCAGTTCGTCGATCCGGTCACGCACCCGGTTGGCGGTATCCAGGGCGTTGGCGCCGGACGCCAGGTTGATGCCCAGACCGGCCGCCGCCTGGCCATTGAATCGGCCGCGAATGGAGTAATCCTCGGCGCCCAGGGTGATGCGGGCCACGTCGTGGAGGCGCACCTTGGAACCGTCGGAGGTCACTTTCAGCAGAATCTTGCCGAATTCCTCCGGCGAGGACAGCAGCGTCTGCACCACGATGGTGGCGTTCATCTGCTGCTGGTCGACGGACGGCGAGCCGCCCAGCTGACCGCCGGTGACCTGATTGTTCTGCACTTCGATGGCCGCGGTCACATCGGACGGGGTCAGGCTGTACTCGTTGAGCTTGTTGGGATCGAGCCACACACGCATGGAGTACTCGGCGCCGAACAGCTGGGTCTGGCCCACGCCCTGCACCCGGCTGATGGGGTCCTTGATGTTGGAGCCCACGTAGTCGGCGATGTCTTCCTGGGCCATGGAGCCGTCGCTGGACGTGAAGCCCAGTACCATCAGGAAGCTGTCGGAAGATTTGGTCACCTCGACGCCCTGCTGCTGCACCGAGGTGGGCAGGCGCGGCGTGGCCAGCTGCAGCTTGTTCTGCACCTGGACCTGGGCAATGTCCGGGTCGGTGCCCGGGGCGAAGGTCAGGGTGACCTGCGCGTTGCCGCTGGAGTCACTGGTGGACGCCATGTACAGCAGGTTGTCGATGCCGTTCATCTGCTGCTCGATCACCTGGGTGACCGAGTCTTCCACGGCTTCGGAGGACGCACCGGAGTAGGTGGCGGAGATCGTCACCTCGGGCGGCGCCACGGTGGGGTACTGCTCCACCGGCAGGTTATAGATCGACAGGGCCCCCGCCATCATCAGGACGATGGCGATGACCCAGGCGAAAATCGGTCGGTCAATAAAGAAACGTGCCATTCAATCAACCCTGCTGTGCATCGGCTTTCTGGGAGGCGTCGGCCTGCTGCTCGTCATTCACGTCGACCGGCTTGACCGGTGCGCCCGGTCCGGTCTTCTGCAGGCCCTCGACGATCAGGCGGTCGCCGTCTTCCAGGCCCTCGCTGATCAGCCAGCGGTTACCCACCGCCTTCTCGGTTTTAACGACGCGCTTCTCGACGGTGTTGTCCGGACCCACCACCAGCGCGGTGGCCTGGCCGTTGGGCTGACGGGTCACGCCTTTCTGCGGCACCAAGATGGCGCTGTCGCGCTCGGCCTGGGGCAAACGGGCGCGCACGAACATGCCCGGCAGGAGGGCGCCGTCCGGATTGGGGAAGATCGCCCGCAGGGTGACCGAGCCGGTGGCTTCGGCGACGGCATACTCGGAGAACTGCAGGGTGCCGTTGTGCTCGTAGACGTGGTCGCTCTGGTCCACCAGGGATACCGAGGCCTTGTCCTCGCCCACGGTTTCCAGCTTGCCGGCCGCCAGGGCGCCGCGCAGCTTCTGCAGTTCGCTGTAGGACTGGGTCAGGTCGACGTAAATCGGATCCAACTGGCGGATAGTGACCAGCGCGTCGCTCTGGTTGGCGGTCACCAGGGCACCGGCGGTGTAGCTGGAGCGGCCGATGCGACCGCTGATCGGCGCCTCGATGGTGGTGTAGTCGAGGTTGATCTGTGCCGTCTGTACCGCGGCCTCGCCGGCGGCCACCTGGGCCTCGGCCTCGCGCAGGGAAGCGCGGGCGTCGTCCAGTTCCTGCTGGCTGACGGCGCCGGTCTTGATCAGGCGCTCATAGCGGTTGGCCGTCAGTTGGGCCGATTCCAGAGTCGCCCGGGCGGACGCCACATCTGCCCTGGCGCTGGCCAGGTCGGCTTTGTAGAGCTTGTCGTCGATCTGGTAGAGCGGCTCGCCGGCTTCGACTTTCTCGCCCTCTTCGAACAGACGCTTTTCCAGGATACCGGTCACCTGGGGGCGGACTTCCGCCACCTGATAGGGGCTGGTGCGCCCCGGCAGCTCGTTCACCAGGGTGAACGGCTGGGCCTTGACCGTGACAAACCCGACCTCGGTGGGCGGGCTCTGTTGCTTGCCCTGAGCCTGGGCCGAGCCTTCCTGCTGGCTACAGGCGCTGATCATGAAAGATGCAATCAGCAACAAAAGCAAAGATTGCGTAGAATGGCGCATGGATAAACCTCTATCGACCCAATAAAAACGCGGGCCCGGTCAGGGAACCCGCGTCGACGAACGTGTTAGTGGAAACACGATTATACATACATGCACGAATGTATGTATAGTAGTTAATACTGTGTTTGCGAGATTTTTACAGGATCCAAGATGGCCCGACGCACCAAAGAAGACGCCCAGAAAACCCGTGAAATGTTGCTGGATGCCGCGGAGCATGTGTTCTACGAGAAGGGTGTATCGCGCACGTCGCTCAACGACATCGCCCAGGCCGCGGGCGTCACACGGGGGGCCATCTACTGGCACTTCAAGAACAAGCACGACGTGTTCGAGGCCATGATGGAGCGCCAGGAAATGCCGCTGGAAATGCTGCGCGCCGTGGTGGAAGACCCGGATCAGCCGGACCCGCTGGGCCGTTTCCGCGATTTCATGCTCCACCTCACCCGGGAGATTGCCCGCGATCCCCAGCGCCGCCGGGTGTTCGAGATCATGTTCCACAAGTGCGAGCTGACCGAGGAGAACGAGCCGCTGGTCACCCGCCACCGCAACAACATCAAGGACGCCACCGAACGCATGCGCGGTGTGCTCCGGAATGCCATCCGGCTGGAGCAGCTACCGGAATCACTGGACGTGGAACGGGCCATCATCCAGCTGCATGTGCAGATCACCGGGCTGATCTATTTCTGGCTGCTGGTGCCGGACACGTTCGATATGGAGAAGGAATCGGAACGGGTCATCAACGCCTATTTCTATTCCCTGGAGCATTGTTTCGTCGGCGAAGACGCGGCCTGCGGGGCCGGATAACGGCAGCGGCAACGCATCAGCGACGCGGCGCCTGCGCCGGCACCAGCAGGGCAAACACCAGCCCCCACACCAGAGCGCCGACGCCGATCCAGAAACCGCTTTCCAGCGTGCCGCCGGCATCCAGCCACTGCTTGACCAGCCAGGGGCCCGCCATCTGCGCGAAGGCGTAGAGCGCCACCATCGCCGCCGACAGCCTTGGCCCCTGGTGCGGATGCAGGGCGCGGGCAATGCGCTGGGTCAGCAGCACCGAGCCCAGGAAGGTGCCGCCCACCAGCACCCCGCACAGCACGATACCCACCGGCCCCGGCCAGATCACCGCCGCCAGTACGCCAAGCAGTTGCACCACAAAGTTGAGCCGCAGCGCCAGTCGGTCGCCGATGCGCGCGCCCAGGTGATTCCAGATCCACGCCGACGGGATGGTGGCCAGGGCGACGATCAGCCAGGAGCCGTCCACCAGCCAGTCGCCGGGTGCCAGTTGCATGGTCGCCAGCAGTGGCAGGAAGGTCATCGGCAGGATATAACCCAGACCGGCGCCGGCGTAGGACAGGAACAGCGGGATGCTGGCACGGTCGAACAGGGGCGACTTGCCGGGTTTGGCCGGCGTGTGTTCAGACTCGCTCGGCCCCGTCACCGGCACGTCGAGCTCACGCAATACCCGCCACGCCCACCAGCACAGCGGCACCGACAGCACCAGTGCCGGCCACCAGCGACCCGCGCCCGACAGCCAGTCGGCGCTGAGCGAGACCATAGCGCTGGAAACCAGCAGCCCGATCCCCACGCCCAGGTAAACCAGCCCGCTCAGGGACGCCCGATTGCGGCGCACCAGCCACTCCAGGATCAGCGCCGGCGCCTGCACGAAGACGATGCCGTTGGCCACGCCGTTGAGCCAGCGCACCGCGTCCTGCAGGTCAACGTTCTCGATTTGCGTCTGCAGCAGGCTGGTGACGAGATGGACCACCAGCGACAGAGGCAGCAGAAAGCGAATGTGATCCACCCGGTGCCAGCGGATCGCCAGCATCGCGCCCATCAGGTAGCCCAGGTAGTTCCAGGTGGCCAGGGACGCGGCTTCACTGGAGCTGAGCACGCCGTCACTGACCAGGTACGGCAACAACGGCGTGTAGTAGAAACGCCCCAGGCCGTGGACCACCAGCAGGGCGACGGCACCGGCTCCCAGGACGGTCCAGAGTTCGCGGGAAGAAAGAGGCGTCGGGGACGACGTGGCAGCCATGCAGCACCTGTTGAGTGGCCAACGGAGAAAAGCATGGGCGAGTGTAGGGCAAGGGACCGGTCACGGAAAGCCGTCCGCGTGTGGCGACCGCCTGCCGAGCGATGGCACGCGGGGGCGCACGCTGCCTACTCCGCCTCGCCCGGCTTGGGTACACTGTGGCCTGGATCGTCGGTCGCCATGCGGCTTGCCGAAATGTAGTACATATGTCACCGTATGGTGAATATAAACGGAAGCGCTGTCGTGAATTCGAATACCACGGTGAAGACCAAAGCCCCGAAATCCCCCCAAAGAGCCAGTGTCGCGGACTTTCTGGCGGAAGCGATCTTCTCCGGTCGTTACCGGCCGGGCGATTTCGTGCCCAAGGAAATCGACCTGTGCGAACAGTTGGGCATCAACCGCCCCGCCGTGCGCAGCGACCTGCGCCAGCTGGTGGATTCGGGCATCATCGAGCGCATTTCCGGCCACGGCTCCAAGGTGCGCGAGTACGACGCCTGGCACATCCTCGATCCGCAGGTCACCGACTGGATGACCCGCTACGCCGCGCCCAACCCGGAGATCCTCAAGGAGATCCTGTCGTTCCGCCTGGACGTGGAACCCTACGTCGCGATGACCGCGGCCAAGTCCGCCAAGGCCCGCGACCTGGTGGCCATCGAGGAGGCCTTCGAGGGCATGAGCCGCACGGTCGACCACAGCGGTGACGACGGGGACGCCCACAGTGAGTTCGACGTGGCCTTTCACGAGGCCATCTTCCGCGCCACCCACAACATCGTCTGGACCCAGCTGTCCCACATCCTGCGGCCGTCCATCTATCTGCTGATCGCCCGCTCCAACGTGCACACCGCCGATCCGGCGGAAAGCCTGGAACGCCACCGCCGGGTAATGGACGCTATCCGCGCGCGCCAGCCCCGCGAGGCCTTCCTCGCCGCCCAGGACGTGCTGGCGAGCACCGCCGCCGCGCTGGGCATCGAGATGCCGGAAACGGCGCTGGGGCACGATCCGGGTCTGGCCTGATTCTCGATATCAGACACAGAACACTGGACACAAAAACGCCGGGCATTGCCCGGCGTTTTCCGTTCCATCGATCGCAATCAGTGCGAGTGCCGGGGCACGTCCGCCCCCCGGTTGCCCACCAGGAAGTCGAAGTCGCAGCCTTCGTCCGCCTGCAGTACGTGCTCGATGTAGAGCTGGCGGTAGCCGCCGTCGCTGGCAATGCGGTTGGACTGGGCCATCGGGTCGCTCTCGTCCAGCCGCGCCTGGATCTCGGCGTCGCTGACGTCCAGGTGCAGGCGGCCGCTGTCGCAGTCCAGTTCGATCCAGTCGCCGTCGCGCACCGCCGCCAGAGGGCCGCCCGCCGCCGCTTCCGGCGCCACGTGCAGCACCACGGTGCCGTAGGCGGTGCCGCTCATGCGGGCGTCGGAGATGCGCACCATGTCGGTCACGCCCTGCTCCAGCAGCTTGGCCGGCAGCCCCATGTTGCCCACTTCCGCCATGCCGTGATAACCGCGCGGGCCGCAGTTACGCATCACCAGGATACTGCTCGCGTCCACGTCCAGCTCGGGGTCGTTGATGCGCGCCTTGTAGTGGTCGAAGTCGTTGAACACCACGGCGCGGCCGCGATGGCGCATCAGCTCCGGGGTCGCCGCCGACGGCTTGAGCACGGCGCCGCGCGGGGCCAGGTTGCCGCGCAGGATGCACATGCCGCCGTCGTCCCGCAGCGGGTTGTCGAGCGGGCGGATCACCTCTTCGTTGTACAGAGGCGCCTCACAGACGTTCTCCCACAGGGTCTTGCCGTTGACGGTCAGCGCGTCCTTGTGGGGCAGGCGGTCGGCGTCGCCCAGCCGGCGCAGCACCGCGGGCAGGCCGCCGGCGTAGTAGAACTCTTCCATCAGGAAGCGACCGGAGGGTTGCAGGTCGACGATGGTGGGCGTGCCGCGGCCGATGCGGGTCCAGTCGTCCAGCGCCAGGTCGACGCCGATGCGCCCGGCGATGGCCTTGAGGTGCACCACCGCGTTGGTGGACCCGCCGATGGCGGCGTTGGTGCGGATGGCGTTCTCGAAGGCCTCTCGGGTCAGCACTTTGGACAGGTGCAGGTCCTCGTTCACCATTTCCACGATGCGGTTGCCCGACAGGTGCGCCAGCACGTAGCGGCGTGAATCCACCGCCGGGATGGCCGCGTTGTGGGGCAGGGTGGTGCCCAGGGATTCGGCGATGCAGGCCATGGTGGACGCCGTGCCCATGGTGTTGCAGGTGCCGGCCGAACGGGACATGCCGGCCTCGGCGGCCATGAAATCGTGCAGGCTGATGCGGCCCGCCTTCACTTCCTCCGACAGCTGCCACACCACCGTGCCGGAGCCGATGTCCTTGCCCTTGTGCTTGCCGTTCAGCATGGGCCCGCCGGACACCACGATGGTGGGAATGTCGCAGCTGGCCGCGCCCATCAGCAGCGCCGGCGTGGTCTTGTCGCAGCCCACCAGCAGCACCACCGCGTCGATGGGATTGCCGCGAATGGCCTCTTCGACATCCATGCTCGCCAGGTTGCGGGTGAACATCGCGGTGGGGCGCAGGTTGGACTCGCCGTTGGAGAACACCGGGAACTCCACCGGGTAACCACCCGCCTCCAGCACCCCTTTCTTGACGTGCTCGGCCAGCTTGCGGAAGTGGGCGTTGCAGGGGGTCAACTCCGACCAGGTGTTGCAGATGCCGATGATGGGCTTGCCCTGGAATTCGTGCTCGGGAATGCCCTGGTTCTTCATCCAGCTCCGATACATGAAGCCGTTCTTGTCGGCGGTGCCGAACCACTGGGCCGATCGCAGCGGGCGCTTGCTGTTGGTCATGTTGATTCACTCCTTACCGGATTCCGGACGGCGGCCCGGTTTCTTGTTTTGTTTCGACGGTCGTCGCTCACTGCGTAAACCATACATAAAAAATCGTATGTTGAACAAATAAAAATTTATGTCTAATATCGATCCTGAAAAACAATCCGGCACAAACAACGCCCAGCACAACCAACAGTGACTCGTGGTCACGCCCCGCAGCGGGCCACTGATACAAAAACAATCTCCCGAGGAGTGTCACTATGCTGTTTTCCAAGCGCCCGTCTTCAAAGCGGCTATCCCTGAAACGCAACCTTGTCCTGATGGGCACCGCCCTGTCCTTTTCCCTGACCCTGTCTTCCGCCCAGGCGGCCGAGTACGACTGGAAATTCCAGGCCTCGGAAACCGCCGGTGAAGTGAGCTTCAAGATCAAGCAGGAATGGGCCGATCGCATCGAAACCATGACCGACGGCCGAGTCGCCATCGAGATCATGCCGATCAACTCGGTGGTGGGCCCCACCGAAACCCTGGAGGCGGTGAGCGCCGGCATCCTGCAGGGCCACATCACCGACCCCAGCTATTTCTCCGGCCAGAACCCGGCCTTCGGCATGCTGGGCAACCTGGTGGGCGCCTGGAGCGACCCCAACGACTTTCTCGCCTACATGAAGCACGGCGGCGGCGAAGACCTCTACAACGAGCTGGTCGAGCCCTACGGTGTGCACCTGATCGGCGCCATGACCTTCCCGCTGGAATCCATTCCCTCCACCGTGCCCATCAAGTCGCTGGACGACTTCAAAGGGCTGAAGATCCGCGCCCCGCAGGGCATGGTCTACAACATCTTCGAGCGCATCGGCGCCACGCCGGTGAACCTGCCCGGCTCGGAGGTCTACACCGGTCTGGAGAAGGGCGTGATCGACGCCGCCGACTCCACCGTGCTGTCCAACAACGACGCCATGGGCCTGCACAGCTTCGCGCCGTACCCGCTGTATCCGGGCTTCCACTCGATGCCGATGAACGCCATCTCCATCAACAAGAAGATCTGGGACGGCCTGCCCGAAGACCTGAAGGTGACCCTCAAGACCGCCTTTGACGCCATGGCCTACGACCTGGTGGCACGCCTGCAGGCGCAGGACATCGAGACCCTGCAGAAGCTCAAGCAGGATCCGGACGTGCACCCGTTCGACCTGCCAGACAGCGAGCGCAAGAAGTTCCGCCAGGCGGCGGAACAGGAGTGGAAAGTCTGGGCGGACAAGAACGACATGACCGCCAAGATCTACGACTCGGTCACCGCGTTCCTGCGTTCGCGCAACCTGCTTTAACCGGTCTATCCGGCCCCAAGACGGTGGCGCCCCGCGCCACCCGGAGGAACCATGTCGTCTTCTTCTCATCCGTCGAACTCAACCGAACCGACCCGGCCGGTGGCGACCGAAACCAGCGCCGACAGCCCGCCGGACGCCGGCGCTCGCAACGGCTTCGACCGTCTCGTGCTGCGCTGCGGCCGGTCCGCCGCCTGGCTCGTCTTCATCGCCATGACCATCAGTGTGTACGAAGTGTTCATGCGCTACGGCCTGGACTCGCCCACCTCCTGGGTGCACGAAACCGTGGTGATGCTGGTGGCCACCCTGTTCTCCCTGGGCGGCCCGGTGGCCATGGCCAACAACCGTCATATCCGCGTGCGCGTGCTCTACGACACGGTGGGCCCGCGCGTGCGCCTCTGGCTGGACCGCTTCAACGATCTGGTCACCCTGGGCTTCTGCCTGCTGATGAGCTACGCCGGCTACGTGATGTTCTGGAAGTCGTCCCATAACCCGATGGGCGACTGGTCCCTGGAGCGCTCCGGCACCTCCTGGAACCCGCCGTTTCCCACCCTGGTCAAGGGCATGATCCTGCTGGCGCTGGCGGTGATGACCGTGCAGGCCGCCTGCCACCTGGTGCAGTCCCTGCGCGCCCGGCTGGAACCGGAAACCGAAGGCCGCCTGGTCGAGGAGTACCGCTGATGGATATCGCACAAGGCACGACGCTGCTGGTCGGCGCCATCTTCGCGCTGCTGGTGACCGGCCTGCCGCTGGCCTTCATTACCGGGCTGGTGGCGCTGTGTTTCGCTTTTGGCTGGTTCGGGCCGATGTCGCTGCCACTGGTCACCAGCCGGGTCTACGGGTTCGTCACCGAGTATTCGCTGGTGGCGGTGCCCATGTTCGTGTTCATGGCGTCGCTGCTGGACCGATCGGGGATCGCCAAAGACCTGTTCAACGCCATGCGCCTGTTCGCCGGGCGCCTGGCCGGGGGCGTGGCGGTACAGACGGTGGTGGTTGCCTTCTTCCTGGCGGCGCTGTCGGGAATCATCGGCGGCGAGATCGTGCTGCTGGGCATCCTGGCGCTGCCGCAGATGCTGCGGCTGGGTTACGACAAGCACCTGTCCATCGGCGTGGTCTGCGCCGGCGGCTCGCTGGGCACCATGATGCCGCCGTCCATCGTGCTGATCATCTACGGCCTGATCGCCTCGGTCTCCATCGCCGACCTGTTCACCGCCGCCATCACCCCGGCGGTGATCCTGATGGGCAGCTACATCGCCTACGTGCTGGTGCGCTGCCTGCGCAATCCGGAGATGGGCCCGCCGCTGACCGACGAACACCGCGCCGAAACCTTCGCCTCCAAAGGCGAAGCGCTGAAAGCGGTGATCGTGCCGGCGCTGATCGCGGCGCTGGTGCTGGGCTCGATCTACGGCGGCGTGGCCTCGGTCACCGAAGCGGCGGCCATGGGCGTGTTCGGCGTGCTGCTGGCCATTTTCTACCGCGGCGAGCTGCAGCTGGGCACCCTCCACAAGAGTCTGGACCAGACCATGACCACCTGCGGCATGATCATCTGGATCGGCATCGGTGCCGCGGCGCTGGTGGGCGTCTACAACCTGATGGGCGGCAACGACTTCATCTCCGACATGATCCTCGGCCTGGACGTCCAGCCCATCGCGGTGCTGCTGGTGATGATGGCGATCCTGCTGGTGCTGGGCATGTTCCTGGACTGGATCGGCGTGGCCATGCTGACCCTGCCGATCTTCGTGCCCATCGTCACCGAGCTGGGCTACAGCCCGATCTGGTTCGGCATCCTGTTCGCGGTGAACATGCAGGTGTCCTTCCTGTCGCCGCCGTTCGGCCCCGCCGCCTTCTACCTGAAGGGCGTGGCACCGGCGGGCGTGAGTCTCAAGGATATCTTCGTGTCGCTGCTGCCGTTCATCGCCCTGCAGCTGTGCGTGCTGGCCCTGCTGCTGGTGTGGCCGCAAACCGCCCTGTGGCTGGTGGACTGAGGCCCATGACAACACCCTGAAAAACACCGGGCGACAGCGGATGTCGCCCGGCCGGATACGACAACAACAAACCATCCAAAGCCGATGACAAGGACAACAACATGGCAAGCCAACGACTGACGTACCTGGAGAAGATCGGGTTTGGCAGCGGCGACATGGCCATCAATGTGGTCATCTCCTCGATGTTCCTGATCATTTCCTATTTCTACACCGACATCTTCGGTCTCAAGCCGTCCCATATGGGCGTGCTGTTCCTGGTGGCGCGGCTGGTGGACGCGGTCACCGACCCGCTGATGGGCATGCTCACCGATCGCATCAACACCCGACGTGGGCGCTACCGGCCCTACTTCCTGGTGTTCGCGGTGCCGTTCGGGGTGTCCATCCTGCTGCTGTTCACCACGCCGGACTGGGACTACAACGCCAAGCTGGTGTGGGCCTACGCCACCTATCTGCTGGTGACCCTGCTGTTCACGGCGGTGACCATCCCCTACATCTCGCTGATCGGCGTGCTTACCGACGACCCCAAGGACAAGCTCTCGGCCAACGGCTACCGCCTGTTCTTCGCCAAGGTGGCGGCGTTCCTGGTGACCATCATCGTGCCCAAGCTGGCAGAGTCCTTCGGCGAGGGCCGGCTGGAACTGGGCTACCAGGTGGCCATGGGGCTGATGGGGGCACTGGCGGTGGGGCTGCTGCTGTTCTGCTACGCCACCACCACCGAGCGGATCCAGCACCGCATCGACGAGAAGCCACTCAGGCAGCAACTGGCGATCCTGTTCCGCAACGACCAGTGGCTGCTGCTGTGCGGCGCCTGCTTCACCGGCACCATGGGCTACGTCATGCGCAGCTCGGTGGCGGCCTACTACGCCAAGTATTACCTGGACGCCTCGGCCTCGGTGCTGTCCTACTTCCTGTCGGTCGGGGTGGGGGCGGCGATCCTGGCGATGGTGGCATCCACCTGGATCACCAAGCGCTACTGCAAGGTGAAGCTATTCCGCTACAGCCAGGTGGCGGTGGGCGTGCTCAGCATGATGATGTTCGTGCTGGTGGAACCCGGCGACCTGTGGCTGGCCTTCGTGCTGTATTTCCTGATCTCGTTCGTGGTCGATCTGCACGCGCCGGTGTTCTGGTCCGCCATCGCCGAATCGGTGGACTACGGCGAGGTGAAGACCGGACGCCGGGTGTCCGGTCTGGCGTTCGGCGGCATCTCCTTCTTCCAGAAGGCGGGGATGGGCGCGGCCGGCTTCCTGGTGGGCATCCTGCTGACCTACTTCGACTACGAGCCCAACGTGGAGCAGAGCGCCTTCACGCTCACCGGCATCGCGCTGATGCTGTCCATCCTGCCCGGCGTTTTCCACACCCTGATGGGCGGCTTCATGTTCCGCTACCGCATCACCGACGACTACTACGAAACCCGCATCCAGCGCGGGCTCGCCGACCCGGACGCCGGGGCGACGGGCACCTATCCCGAGACCACGAACGCCATCAGGCCATCGCCCTGATTCGCCCACGGACAGACACAGGAGGCCATCATGACAAGCTCCCACGCATCGGCTCATCCCCGGCCACTGATCGAACAGCGGGCAGACCCCTGGGTGCTCCGGCACCAGGGCCGCTACTACTTCATCGCCTCGGTGCCCGAGTACGACCGGCTGGAGCTGCGCGCCGCGGACAGCATCGCCGGCCTGGCCAGTGCGCCGGCGCAAACGGTCTGGACGCAACCCGACAGCGGCCCGCTCAGCGCGTTGATCTGGGCGCCGGAACTGCACCGTATCGGCGACACCTGGGCGATCTACTTCGCCGCCGCACCGTCGCGGGAGATCGTCGACGGGCTGTTCCAGCACCGCATGTACGCCATCACCTGCCAGACGGACGATCCGCTGACCGGCGACTGGCGTGAACCGGTGCCGATCGAGACGCACCTGGACAGTTTCTGCCTGGACGCCACCACCTTCCGGCACCGGGACCGCACCTATTACGTCTGGGCCCAGAAGGACCCGGCGGTGCCCGGCAACTCCAACCTCTACATTGCCGCCATGGCCTCACCCACGCGCCTGACCGGTACGCCGGTGCGGCTCAGCGTGCCGGAATACGACTGGGAGACGCGCGGATTCCTGGTCAACGAGGGGCCGGCGGTGGTCGAACGCCACGGCCGCCTGTTCCTGACCTACTCCGCCAGCGCCACCGACGAGAACTACTGCATGGGCCTGCTCTGGGCCGACGCGGACAGCGATCCGCTGGACCCTGAAAGCTGGTCCAAATCGCCCACGCCGGTGTTCCAGAGCGATCCGGAGCACCGCATCTTCGGCCCCGGCCACAGCTGTTTCACCGTGGCCGGGGACGGCGTCACCGATCTGCTGGTCTACCACGCCCGCACTTACACCGACATCCAGGGCGATCCCCTGTGGGACCCGAACCGGCACACCTTCGTCAAACCCATCCGCTGGACCGACGAGGGCTTTCCCGACTTCGGCCGGGCCGGCGAGGGCATTCTGGGTTAAGTTATATCTACCAAACACTATGTTGTACATATACACGTTTCAAGCGCTATGATGGGGCACATTGGTGCTCCGCTGCTGAACCAAGCCAAGGACTTTGACCATGCGAATCATCCAATGCCTGCACCAGAACCAGCCCCGCACCGCCGTGGTGGAAGACGCCCGGCAGGTGCGCCTGACCGACAGCGACACCTACCGCCTGGCGGACGAGGCCCTGACCTCCGGCCGCACGCTGGTGGAGGTAGTCACCGCGCACCTGACCGACACCCGCCTCGACTACGACGCGCTGATCGCTGACCGCCAGCTGCTGCCGCCGCTGACCCATGCCGACGACGCCCACTGCCTGGTCACCGGCACCGGCCTGACCCACCTGGGCAGCGCCGACACCCGCGACGCCATGCACGCCAAACTGGACGATAGTGAGCAGTCACTGACCGATTCCATGCGCATGTTCAAACTCGGCGTCGAAGGCGGCAAGCCGGCGGCGGGCCAGACCGGTGCCCAGCCGGAGTGGTTCTACAAGGGCGACGGCAGCATCGTCGTGCCGCCCGAAGCGCCTTTGCCGGTGCCCAAGTTCGCCGAGGACGCGGGCGAGGAGCCGGAGCTGGTAGGCCTGTACCTGATCGACGCCGACGGCCAGCCACGCCGGCTGGGCTTCGCCCTGGGCAACGAGTTTTCCGATCACGTCACCGAACGCCACAACTACCTGTGGCTGGCCCACTCCAAGCTGCGCGCCTGCAGCTACGGTCCGGAACTGCTGATCGGCGAGCTGCCGGAGCATCTGGAAGGCCGCAGTCGTATCGTGCGGGACGGCGCCACCCTGTGGGAAAAGCCGTTCCTCACCGGCGAGGCCAACATGGCCCACAGCCTGGCCAACCTGGAGCACCATCACTTCAAGTACAGCGGCTTCCGTCGCCCCGGCGACGTTCACGTTCATTACTTCGGGACGGCCACCCTGAGCTTCGCCGACGGCATCGAGACCCGCGACGGCGACCGTTTCGAGATCGAGGTGGCGAGCTTCGGCCGCCCGCTGCGCAACCCGCTGACCTTTGAAAGCGAAACGGCGACGGTCACCGTCACCTCGATCTAGGCAACCCGATTCACCCACCAGGAGATTCTCATGACCCTGAAAGGCACATCACTGATTGGACAAAGCGAACTGGCCGGCACCACCGAAGCCGTCAGCGCCATCAATCCGGCCACCGGCGAGACCCTGGAGCCGGCCTACCCGGGCGTGGCCCCGGCCGACATCGAGCGCGCCTGCCAACTGGCGGCCGACGCGTTCGACACCTACCGTGAAACCGGCCTCGAAGCCCGTGCTACCTTCCTGGAAACCGTGGCTTCGGAAATCGAAGGCATCGGTGACGAGCTGATCGAACGCGCCATGGCGGAAAGCGGCCTGCCCCGGGCGCGTCTGGAAGGCGAGCGCGGTCGCACCTGCGGCCAGCTGCGCATGTTCGCCAAGGTGGTCCGCGCCGGCGAGTGGCTGGACGTGCGCATCGACCCGGCCCAGCCCGAGCGCCAGCCCATGCCCCGTGCCGATCTGCGTCAGCGCCACGTGGCCCTGGGCCCGGTCGCCGTGTTCGGCGCCAGCAACTTCCCGCTGGCCTTCTCCGTGGCCGGCGGCGACACCGCCTCGGCGCTGGCCGCTGGCTGCCCGGTGGTGGTGAAAGCGCATCCGGCGCATCCGGGCGCCTCGGAGCTGGTGGGGCGCGCCATCCAGGCCGCCGTGCGTCGCTGCGAACTGCCGGAAGGCGTGTTCTCCCTGCTGTTCGGCGCCGGCAACGATCTCGGGCAGGCACTGGTGCAGGACCCGCGCATCCAGGCCGTCGGCTTCACCGGTTCCCGTCGCGGCGGTCAGGCCCTGACGGCACTGGCCCAGGCGCGCCCGCAGCCGATTCCGGTATACGCGGAGATGAGCAGCATCAATCCGGTGTTCCTGATGCCGTCCGCGCTGGAAGCGCGTGGCGAGGCACTGGCGGACGCCTTTGCCGGCTCCCTCAACATGGGCGCCGGTCAGTTCTGCACCAACCCGGGCCTGATCCTGGCAGTCAAAGGCGCACCGCTGGACCGCTTCGTGGAAGCCGCCGCCAAAGCGGTGGCCGGCACCCAGGGCCAGACCATGCTCACCCCGGGCATCCACGCCGCCTACGACCAGGGCGTGAAGGCGCTGGCCGACCAGTCCGCCGTGACGGAAGTGGCCCGGGGCCAGGATGGCGACAGCGCCAACAGCGGCCAGCCGGGTCTGTTCCTGACCGACGCCAGGCATTTCCTGGGGGACGAGGCGCTGCAGGCGGAAGTGTTCGGGGCCTGCTCGCTGATCGTCGCCTGTGACGACCTGGCGCAGATGCAGCAGGTTGCCGAGCAGCTGGAAGGCCAGCTCACCGCCACCGTGCAGATGGACGACGCCGACACGGACGCGGTGCGCACCCTGCTGCCCACCCTGGAACGCCGCGCCGGGCGCATCCTCGCCAACGGCTGGCCCACCGGTGTGGAAGTGTGTCACGCCATGGTTCACGGCGGCCCGTTCCCGGCCACATCCGACAGCCGCACCACCTCGGTGGGCAGCGCCGCCATCCATCGTTTCCTGCGCCCCGTCTGCTACCAGGACCTCCCCGAGGCCCTGCTGCCCGAAGCCGTGCGGGACGCCAACCCCCTCGGCGTCACCCGTTTGCTGGACGGCCAGCGCGAGAGCTGATTGCCAGCGTTGCCGGCCGGCCCCAATATCCCCGGGGCTGGCCGGCCTTTTTATCAAACGGTTTTACCCCCGAAGAACCGGCGTTAACGCGGGTTCAGGGGAAGCGAATGGAAGCGGTTGCCGTAGAAAGGACAGGGATGTCCTGACCGCAACATCCGGCCATGGATGGCGATCCGTTGCGGCGGAGGCAAGCGCTTCCATTCGCTTCTCGCTCGAGGCCACCGTCTCGTCCCTCATCGCCGTCTTTCAGGCTAGCCACGCTGCGCATGCGCCCAGCGATACACCCGCTCATAGGCCTGGGCCACTTTGCCGGGTTCGAACGGCGGCTGGAGCACGGCGGTCATTTCCCCCTGGGGATTGATCAGTGCCAGGTGCGCGCTGTGATCCACCGTCACCTCCCCGTTTTCTCCGGTGCGATGCGAAAAGGCGGCGTTGAGGCTGTGGGCCAGTTCCCGCAGGCCATCCAGGTCGCCGGTCACGCCGTGGAACTGGGGTCCGAAAAAGCCGAGGTAATCCTTGAGACGCCGCGGCGAGTCCCGCTCGGGGTCAGCCGAGACCAGCAACACGTCGGGCGCGGGCACGTCCGCCGGGATCGCCTCGCCCGCCCGCAGGAGCATCGACAGAGTGGCGGGGCAGACATCGGGGCAGGAAGTGTAACCGACAAAGGCGACGGTCCAGTGGCCCTGCAGCATGGCGTTGGACACCGTCTCACCCTCTTCATTCTGCAGCGAGAAATCCGCCACCGGCCGCCCCTGTTCGTAGACGAAGGCCTGCAGTTCGCTGAGTTCCGGCGCGGACGCCGCCGGTTCGCTGGCCTGGGGCACCAGCACCAGTTGGCGCACGACCACCATGACCAGGATGAGGAGAACCAGCCCGACCAGGATGGTGACGGTCAGGCGGATCGAACTTCTTGATTGAGCGTCTGCCATGATGCCGCCTCAGAAGAACACGAAATGATCCACCAGCAGGACCACGAACAGCGCCATCAGATAGGTAATGGAATACTTGAAGGTGGCCAGCGCCACCCGCCGGTCGTCGCCCCGCAGGAGCTTGATGGCATAGTGCAGGAATCGCAGGCCCAGGACCAGCGCCCCGATCAGGTAGATGCCGCCAGACATACCGGTGGCGTAGGGCAGCAGGCTCGCCGCCAGCAGCACCAGGGTGTAGAGCAGGATATGCAGCTCGGTGTAGCGGTTGCCGTGGGTCACCGGCAGCATGGGAATCTTCGCCTGGGCGTATTCCTCCTTGCGATGGATCGCCAGCGCCCAGAAGTGCGGCGGCGTCCAGGCGAAGATGATCAGCACCAGCAGCAGCGCATGGCCCTCCACCTGACCGGTGACGGCGGTCCAGCCCAGCAGCGGCGGCATGGCGCCGGCGATGCCGCCGATCACGATGTTCTGCGGCGTGGCCCGCTTGAGGAACAGGGTGTAGACCCCGGCGTAGCCGACCAGTGAGGCCAGCGTCAGCCAGGCGGTCAGGGCGTTCACCTGCCACACCAGCACCAGCATGCCCGCCAGCGCCAGGGTCAGGGCGAAGACCAGGGCGTCCGAAGTGGCCACACGCCCGGTGGCCACCGGGCGCTTGCGGGTGCGCGCCATAATCGTGTCGATCTTGTGATCCACCACGTGATTGACCACCGCCGCGGCCGCCGCCAGGCAGGCAATGCCCAGGTTGCCGAACACGAACACCGTCCAGCCGGGCACGCCGGGTCGCGCCAGCAGCATGCCGATCACCGCGGTCAGCATCATCAGCGCCACCACCCGCGGCTTGGTCAGCTCCAGGAAATCCCGCCAGCTGGCCGGGCGCTGGCGATCGAGGACGACGGCGTCGGACGCTTGGGTCATGCAGGTACCTCGTGGTTGATGAGTCGGGGTTTGGGCAGGGGCCGGCGCACCGGGAACGGCTGCAGGCGCCACAGCAGGTTGATCACCGACAGCAGCAGCCCGGCGCCCATGGCATTGTGGGCCATGGCCAGCGACACCGGAATGTGCAGCCAGACGTTGGCCAGGCCGAGCGCAATCTGTGCCATCAGCACGCCGCCGCACAGCAGTACCCAGCGACCGATGCCCGCGTCCCGCGCCGGCCGCCACATCCGGCACAGCAGCGCGCCCAGCACCACCATGACCAGCAGGGCGCCGATGCGGTGGGTGACGTGGATCGCCACCCGGCCTTCCGCCGTCAGTTGGCCGCCCAGGTAGTTCGGGCCCACTGCCTGGGTCACATCAAAGCCGTGGCGGAAGTCCATGGTCGGCCACCACTCCCCCTGGCAGGTGGGCAGATCGGTGCAGGCCACCGCCGCGTAGTTGGACGCGGTCCAGGCGCCCAGGGCGATCTGCAGCACGACCAGCACCAGCGCGGCCCGCAGCCACGGGCGAAAGTGGCCCAGACGCTCCGCCAGCGCAGCGCCGGCCCGGGTGATCGTGCCGCGTAATCGCAGGGTGAGCAGGGTCAGCAGGCTGAGCAGGGTGAACCCGCCCAGCAGGTGCAGCGCCACCACCTGGGGCCAGAGTTTGAGGGTCACGGTCCACATGCCGAACGCGGCCTGCAGGACGATGAAGCCGGCGATCAGCAGCGGCAGGCGCAGGGGATGGCCTTCACGGCGCCAGCGCACCGCCAGGGCGGCGATGGCGAACACCAGCACGCTGAGCACGCCGGCGGCGTAGCGGTGAATCATCTCCGGCCAGCCCTTGCTGACGTCCACCGGCGCTTCGGGAAAGCGGAGTTGGGCGATGGCGATGTGCGCCTCCGACTGGGGCACGCTGAGGAATCCGTAGCAGCCCGGCCAGTCGGGGCAACCCAGGCCAGAATGGGTCAGCCGCGTCCAGGCGCCAAGCACCACCACGACCAGCGTCATGACAGTCGCCACCAGCGCCAGTTGGCCCAGCAGACGACGGTGGCGCGCTATCGGGTCACGCGTTGTGGGGTCAGGTGTTGCGGTCATGGCACCCTCCTCGCCTCCGGAGCCTTTGAAAACGCTCATCCTGCGGCGAATCGCCGCGTTGCGCGGTACGCAACAGCTCACCTACCGGCCAGGTATGCTTCGCTGTTTGCGCTCCGTGCGCCTTGCGCTTCATCCACAGCCTGAGCGTTTTCAAAGGCTCCCTGTTTTTTCTTTTTTGTCAGCCGATCTGGGAAATCTTCATCAGGTGCTTGAGATCCTCCAGCATCGCCTTGCCGTCGATACCGACGCCGTAGCGCATCATGACGTTGCCGAACGGGTCGATGACGTAGATCTGCGGCGCCTGCTCCAGGTCCACCTCACCCGGCCAGGTGATCGCGCCGGACTCACCGGCCTCCAGCAGCGGCATCTCCGGGTAGCCGGACAGGTCCGCCGGCGGCGACGGCAAATAGGCGGCGCGCTGCATGCGATCCTGGTTCTTGCCCAGGGCCGTGTTGACCTGACGGGCCAGGTAGACCAGCTGCTGGCAGGCGTCGCCACAGGGCCCCTCGGCGGCCACCAGCATCATCCAGGAGGTCTCGTCCTGCATGGGGCCAAAGCGGTCGGCCAACGGCTCGCCGTCGGCACTGACCAGGCCCAGTTCGGCGACCGGCACCGGCGGCTGAATCAGGGTGCCGTTGTTGGAGTGGCCGGCGGGGTTCATCCAGCCGGTGTAGTACATGATGGTGGCCAGCACGATGGGGCCGAAACCGATGGCGAACAGCAGCAGGGCGGTGCGGCGTCCACGCCGCACCTGTTCCGGGGTCGGGCCCGTTGCGGAGGATTGGGCCTGGGATTGTTGCCGGGATTCAGCCATTGCCGTCGTCATCCTGCGCGTGTCCTTCCTGTTTGCGGAAGCTGGCGACCAGGGTCAGCACGACCAGCGCCGTCGCCAGCGAGTACCATTGCACCGCATACCCGTAATGGGTCTGCGGCCCCATCAGATCCGGGGCGAAATCCGCCCGGTAGGCGCCGGGCTGGTCCGGGTCTTCCAGCCGCACCAGCCGGTCGATGACCCGGGACGCTTCCCGGCGCACCGTTTCCGGATGCAGCGCCTGCACCCGCCGGGGCCAGCCGTTCTCCGGCCGGGTCTCGCCCAGCACCGGCGGCGTCGGAAAGTCCGCCACCCGCGCCCGGATGGTGACCGTCTGCGCCGGCGTCTCGATCGCCGGCCGTTCCTCGCGCCGTCGCGGGGCCAGCACCCAGCCCCGGTTGACCAGCACCGGCGGCCCCACGTCCGGCTTGAACAGCGTCAGCACCTCGTAGCCACTGGCGCCATCGCGGGTGCGGTTGTCCAGCAGCCAGTCGTGCCCGGTCCGGTAACGCCCGGTCAGCACCACCGGCTGGCCGGTGTGCAGACCCGCCTGCAGGGCGGCGGGCCAGTCGCCGCTGGCCAGTTGCCGGTCCCAGCTCGCCAGCAGGGCCTTTTTCTCGCCGGCCCGGCCCAGCTGCCAGGTCCCCAGCCCGATCAACACCGGCAATAACAGCATCGCCAGCAGCCATAGTCGCCAGTCCGGCTTCCACTGCCTTTGCATGACGTCAGCCACGCTTTGCTATAGTGAGCCCAACATCGACTTTGGCCGCGCACGCCGGGCGGCCCTGCGGAGCGGTTGGTATGCTCAAGTTCGTAATCGTTGCTCTCCTGCTTGCCGTGGTCGTGTCCCTGTTCAGCGGCCTGTTCTTCCTGCTCCGGGACGAAGGCAAAACCCAACGCGTCCTCAATTCCCTGATCCTGCGCGTGACCCTCAGCGGCCTGCTGCTGGCGGTCGTGCTGATTGCCCTGTGGCACGGCGACCTGTCGCTCAACCCCACGCCCTGACGCCCCGGCGGCGTCACAGAATGTAGACGAAGACGAACAGCCCCAGCCAGACCACATCCACGAAGTGCCAGTACCAGCTGGCCGCCTCGAATCCGAAATGCTTCTCCGAGGTGAAATGCCCCCGGGTGATGCGGACCAGCATGATGGCCAGCATCAGTGCGCCCAGGGTGACGTGCGCCCCGTGGAAACCGGTCAGCAGGAAGAAGGTGCTGCCGTAGATGCCGGAGTTCAGGGTCAGGTCCAGCTCGGTGTACGCCTCGACGTACTCTTCAATCTGGAACACCAGGAAGCACAGCCCCAGCACCACCGTGGCCGCCAGCCAGAGCTTGACCCGCGGGCGGTTGTTTTTCTTCAGGGCGTGGTGGGCGAAAGTCACCGTAAACGAGGAACTCAGCAACAGGATGGTGTTCACCAGCGGCAGGTGCCACGGGTTGATGACGCCCTTGGTCTGGGTGTAGGTGTCGGTGTCGGGCGTGGTCAGCAGCGGCCAGGTGGCCTCGAACCCCTCCCACAGCATTTGACTGGAGCCACGATCACCCTCGCCGCCCAGCCAGGGAATGGCGAACACCCGGGCGTAGAACAGCGCGCCGAAGAAGGCGGCGAAAAACATCACTTCCGAGAAGATGAACCAGCTCATCCCCCAACGGAACGAGCGGTCCATCTTGGCGCTGTAGAGCCCGGCACGGCTCTCCCGGATAACCGCGCCGAACCAGCCGAACAGCATGTAGGCCATGATCATCGCGCCGATGAAGAACACCACCCAGGACATGGTGGTGGATTCTCCCTGGGAGCCGTTCACCATGATCGAGCCGGTGCCCGCCATGGTGACCAGCAGGCCAATGGTGGCGATGATCGGCCACTTGCTCTGTTCCGGAACGTAGTAGCTGGGCTGTTCTGCCATGGCAGCCTCCGATGGCGTCGCCTGAGTCTCGGATCGTTGCATACGCGCCCCTTACTTCACTTCCGGCGGCGTGGAGAAGGTGTGGAACGGGGCCGGCGAGGGCACGGTCCATTCCAGACCCTCGGCGCCATCCCAGGGTTTGGCCGGGGCCTTTTCCCCACCGAGCACGCACTTGATGACGATGTACACGAACAGCAGCTGGGTCGCCCCGAACAGGAAGGCCCCGATGCTGGAAATCATATTGAAGTCGGCGAACTGCAGCGCGTAATCCGGAATCCGCCGTGGCATGCCCGCCAGCCCCAGGAAGTGCATGGGGAAAAAGGCCAGGTTCATACCGATGAACGACATCCAGAAATGGGTCTTCGCCAGGGTCTCGTCGTACATGTGGCCGGACCACTTGGGCAGCCAGTAGTAGGCGGAGGCGAAGATCCCGAAGATGGCGCCCGGCACCAGCACATAGTGGAAGTGGGCCACCACGAAATAGGTGTCGTGATACTGGAAGTCCGCCGGCGCGATCGCCAGCATCAGGCCGGAGAACCCGCCAATGGTGAACAGGATGACGAAGGCCACGGCGAACAGCATCGGCGCCTCGAACGACAGCGAGCCGCGGAACATGGTGGCCACCCAGTTGAACACCTTCACCCCGGTGGGCACGGCGATCAGCATGGTGCAGTACATGAAGAACAGCTGGCCGGCCACCGGCATGCCCACGGTGAACATGTGGTGCGCCCAGACCACAAAGGAGAGCAGGGCGATGGCACCCACCGCGTACACCATCGAGGCGTAGCCGAACAGCCGCTTGCGCGAGAACGCCGGGATGATCTCCGACACGGCGCCGAACGCCGGCAGGATCATGATGTACACCTCCGGGTGGCCGAAGAACCAGAACACGTGCTGGAACAGCACCGGGTCACCGCCGCCGCCGGCGTCGAAGAAGCTGGTGCCGAAGTGGATGTCCATCAGCATCATGGTGACCACGCCGGCCAGCACGGGCATCACGGCGATCAGCAGGAACGCGGTGATCAGCCAGGTCCACACGAACAGCGGCATTTTCATGAAGGTCATGCCCGGCGCGCGCAGATTGAGGATGGTGGCGATGACGTTGATCGCCCCCATGATCGACGAGATCCCCATCATGTGGATGGCGAAGATGAAGAAGGTGGTGCTGGGCGGCCCGTAGGTGGTCGACAGCGGTGCGTAGAAGGTCCAGCCGAAGTTGGGGGCGCCGCCTTCCATGAACAGGGTCGAGACCAGCAGAGCGAACGCCGCCGGCAGGATCCAGAAGCTCCAGTTGTTCATGCGCGGCAGGGCCATGTCCGGCGCGCCGATCATCAGCGGCACCATCCAGTTGGCGAGCCCCACGAAAGCGGGCATCACCGCGCCGAACACCATGATCAGCCCGTGCATCGTGGTCATCTGGTTGAAGAACTCGGGCTCCACGATCTGCAGGCCGGGCTGGAACAGCTCCGAGCGGATCACCATCGCCATGGCCCCACCCAGCAGGAACATGGTGAAGCTGAACACCAGGTACATGGTCCCGATGTCCTTGTGGTTGGTGGCGAACAGCCACCGCTGGATGCCCTTGGCGGGCCCGTGGTGGGCGTGTTCGGTGTCGTGGGTGTCGATGACCGCACTCATGATGAACCCCCGTTCGCGCCCGGCCCGGGCGCTGGTATCGCGATTGTCGGTGGCGTCGCCGCAGCGCGCCGCTCTCCCTGTTTCCCGTCGCCTACTGCGCGTTCTTGTAGTCGAGAATCTCTTTGGGCGTGACCATGTCGCCGGTGTCGTTGCCCCAGGCATTACGCTCATAGGTGATGATGGCCGCCAGATCCACCTCGCTGAGCTGCTCGCCGAACGCCTGCATGGCGGTGCCGGAGACGCCGTTGACCACCACGTCCAGGTGCGCCTGCATGTCGCCGGTCGTAATGGCGCTGCCCTTCATCGCCGGGAAGGTGGGCGGCGCGCCGGACCCGTCGGCCTGGTGGCAGGCGGCGCAGTTGGTGTTATAGGCCTGCTCGCCGCGTTCCATCAGCTCGTCCATGCTCCAGTCCTTGCTGGTGAGCTGGCGCTCCTTCTCGGCCATGGCGATCTGCTCCTGGGCCCAGGCGTCGAACTCTTCCTGGGGTACCGCCTTGACCACCACCGGCATGAAACCGTGGTCCTTGCCGCACAGTTCGGTGCACTGACCGCGGTAGATGCCCGGTTCCTCGATGGTGGCCCAGGTTTCGTTGATGAAGCCGGGGATGGCGTCCTTCTTCACGCCCAGCGCCGGCACCCACCAGGAGTGGATCACGTCGTTGGCGGTGACCAGGAAACGCACTTTCTTGCCCACCGGCAGCACCAGCGGGTTGTCCACCTCAAGCAGATAGTTGTCGTTCTTGTCGAGGCGGTTGTAGATTTCGTCCTTGGGCGTGGACAGGTTGGAGAAGTACCCGAAGTCCTGGTCCTCGAAATCGTAGCGCCATTTCCACTGGTAGCCGGTGATGCGCACGTCGTAGTCCGCTTCGGTGGTGTCGTACATATCCAGCAGGGTGGCGGTGGCGGGAATCGCCATGGCGACCAGAATGGCAAAGGGTATGATGGTCCAGAGAATTTCGACCCAGGTATGCTCGTGGAAGTTGGCCGGCTTGTAGCCCTTGGATTTGCGGTGCGCCAGGATCGACCAGAACATCACGCCGAACACCACGACACCGATCACCACGCAGATCCACAGGATGGTCATGTGAAGACTGTAGATGTCACGACTGACATTCGTGACACCGGGTGTCATGTTCACTGTCCAGTCGGCCAGTGCCGCCTGGGACAGCGGGAGCCCGGCCACAAGGGCGCCGGCTCGCATTGCCATCGTGCGCATACCGTGTCTCCACAGAGTTTGTTCTTGTCGTAGACACGATCGGGTGGCTGGAGCCGGATCGTCATCGGCTCCCGGTCGACCACCGGATCGATCACTCGTTTCTGCGTGACACTTCCACCGGGAAGCTGTGCCTCCCGTCCCGGCTATCAGGCGCGTACTCGCACGTGCGCACCCTGTTCGGGAAGGAAGTCTTTTCACGGATTTCCGGGTTCCGGAAAGGCGAAACCCGATTTGAGTATAGACAGAGGTTCGCGAATCCCTCAAAAAGCTGTTTAAAATTTAGGCGTCTTAAACCTGATTTTTTAGTGCATTTTCGAATAAAGAAACTTTACACCAATGAGCCGACCGTGAATCTGAACCCGCTCGACCGCCGACTCTGGCACCTCGCCTGGCCGCTGATGCTGACCAATATCACCGTGCCCCTGCTGGGCCTGGTGGATACCGCCGTCCTGGGTCATCTGGCGCATCCGGAGTACCTGGGCGCCGTGGCCATTGGCGGCAACCTGTTCAGCATTCTTTACTGGACCTTCGGCTTCATGCGCATGGGCACCACCGGCCTGGCGGCCCAGGCCTACGGGCGCGATGACGGGTTTGCCCAGAGCGCGCTGCTGGTGCGATCGCTGCTGCTGGCCGTCGGCATCGGCCTGTTGCTGATCCTGTTGCGGGGGCCACTGGTGTCGATCGGTTTGACACTGATGGACGCCAGCGACGACGTCACCGCACTGGCCCGGGAGTACACCGACATCCGCATCTGGAGCGCGCCGGCGGTGCTGTGCCAGTACACCCTGGTGGGCTGGCTGATCGGCACCCAGTACCCGCGCGGGCCCATGCTGATGCTGATCCTGGCCAATTCGCTGAACATCGGGCTGGACCTGCTGTTCGTGACCGTCTTCGGCTGGAACAGCCAGGGCGTGGCAGCGGCCACCGCTATCTCGGAGTACGCCGCCGCCGGGCTGGGCCTGTGGCTGGTGTGGCACCGCCGGCCCGCCGACCTGGTGTTCGACCGCCGCCTGTTCGGGCAACTGGCCGACTACCTCGCCATCCTGCAGGTCAACCGCTACATCATGGTGCGCACCATCCTGCTGCTGCTGTCCCTGGCGTTCTTCACCGCCCAGGGCGCCCAACAGGGCGATGCCGTCCTCGCCGCCAACGCCGTGCTGCTGACCTTCCTGATGCTGATCTCCAACGGCCTGGACGGGTTTGCCAACGGCGCCGAGGCGCTGGTGGGGGAAGCGGTGGGCCAGAAGGACCGGGCGCATTTCCGCGCGGTCTGCCGCACCGCCCTGCGCTGGTCGCTGTGGGGCGCGGGCCTGTTCACCGCGCTGTTCGTGTTGGGCGGCGGCTGGATCATCAGCCTGCTGACCAGCATCCCCGACGTAGCGGGCACCGCCCGGGAGTTCCTGCCGTGGATCTGGATCATGCCGTTCGCGGCCGTGGGCGGCTTCCTGCTGGACGGCATCTTCATCGGCGCCACCCGCACCCGGGACATGCAGAACACCATGATCGTCGCGGTGCTGGTGGTCTACCTGCCGGTGTGGTGGCTGACCCAAAGCTGGGGCAACCACGGCCTGTGGTTCGCCATCACCAGCCTGATGCTGGCCCGGGCCGCCAGCATGGGCTGGCTGTTCCGCTCCCACAGTCGTCACGACCGCTGGTTTGGATAGACCGCTATGCAACAGAGGCCGGCACGTAAATGTATGTAAAGGCTATAGACATAACCGGGGTCATGTCGAAAAAATTAACAAAGCCCCGATGCCTCCGATTCTCAACTACACTGAAATTGAATTTTCACAGACAGACGCAGGCGACGCCGTAGTGACCCGCCTGTAACGCGGTTTTGGAGGCGTCATTGCGACCCGAATCCGGAGTAACACGAGCAGTCCCTGTGATGACACCGTCAGCTGTACTTCATATCGTCGACCAGGCCCGTCGACAGGAAGCCCGATCCGGGACCTTTCTGGCGCAGATGGCCGAGCGTGCGGCTTCACTGCCGGAGAGCATCCGCATTTCCGGTCCGAACCCGGCTACCTGCCTGTTCCAGTTCGCGATCGAGTACATCGAGATGGCGCCGCGCCTGATCGACTGCGTCATGACCTGTGCCCGGGAATCCAATCACCAGGCGCTGTTCGACCCGTTCGTCGACGCGGCCATCCGCTACTTCACCCACCCGTCCTCCCTGCTGGCGCGGTATGACGGCCTGGATGGCCTGCTGATCAAGGCCTACCTGTGTCACCGGCTGATGGAGGAGATGTACGAGAACAACTACTTCACCCGCACCAGCCAGTTGGTGGACCTGGAAGCCACCCAGGCCAACCTGGTGACCCATTACCTGATCGGCGAGCCCTTTGCCAACGAGCTGGACCAGTCCATCGCCATCACCGTCGTGCAGATCGCCGGAACCCCCGACTACTACGAGCTGAACCTCACTCCCTTCGTGGAAAAGGCCCGGGACACCGCGTGGGACTGGATGCGCGAATACTGGGACAAGCTGCTCACCCGCAATCACATCTCCTTTGCCCTCAATCCCGGTCTGGGTCCGCTGGACAACCTCTACTGATCTCGCCAACAAGTTTTTCCGGATTTGACGTTTCGGCGCCCGATTTCGGTAGGGCCTCCCCTGACAACTGACGTACATTGACTAAGCTGCCTTAAGCAGCCCGGAAAGTCCGCGCGAGCCCCATGGCCATGATCGCGCCCACCGGATCAATACGACCAGAGCCGGTATCATGCGAGCCTTAACCCTATTCATCCTGATGGCACTGTCGCTGTCCGGCGCCCGAGCCAGCGTTGGAATCAATATCGTCGTCCGCGATGCCGGGACCGGGTCGCCGGTGCCGAACGCCGTGATCATGCTGCCGGATTCGGGAGCGGCACAGCCACTCGACCAACCGGCGGTCGTGGTCCAGTCCGGTCGCCAGTTCCACCCGCACCTGCAGGTGGTGCCGGTGGGCTCGCTGGTGGAGTTTCCCAACCGGGACAACACCCAGCACCATGTCTACTCGTTTTCGCCGGCACGTCGCTTCAACATCGAGCTGTATTCCGGTCGCCCCGAATCGCCGATCCGCTTTCCCGATCCGGGCGTCGTCGAGCTGGGCTGCAACATTCACGACCGGATGCAGGCGTTCATACTGGTGTCGCCCTACGCCACCAACGTGGTCACCGACGACGCCGGGCACGCCCGTATTGAACCGGCTCCGGATGCCCCGTTTCCGGTCCGGATCTGGCACGAACGCCTGCCAGACAACACCGCTCCCGAAACGCGGCGCGTCGAGCCGGAAAACGGCTCGATCGAACTGACGTTGACCCTCACACCCGCGCAGGCGGACGACGATCCGTTCGCGGACCTGCAGCGGCGGTTCGACTCCCTGTGATGCCGATGTTCCGCCCGACCGGTTTCCGCGGCCGCCTGCTGGTCGCCATGCTCGCCCTGGCGCTGGTGACCAGCCTGGTCATCGCTGCCGCGTTCATGGTGTCCACCTTCCGGGACGAAGAGAACCGCGCCCGGGAACGCCTGCAGGTGGCCAGCGGCGTCATCCGGGAAATCCTCGCCCGTCGCAACCAGTTGCTGGTCAACACCCTCAATGTGCTGGTGGACGACTTCGGCTTCCGGTCCGCCATCGCCAGCGGCGACCAGGCCACCCTGTCCAGCGCCCTGGACAACCACAGCCAGCGTTTCCGCGCCGACCTGGCCATGCTGGCCGACCGCGACGGCAACGTGATCAACAGCCTGCAAGCGCTGGCGCCGGGCAAACGCGTGCCGTTTCCCGCTCTGCTGGACGAAGCCAACCGCCGGGGCGCCGCCGCCAGTCTGGTCATCTGGGACGAGCAGGCGTTCCAGGCGCTGATGGTCCCGGTACAGGCGCCGGGGCTCAAGGCCTGGCTGGTGATGGGCTACAGCCTCGACAACCGCTTCGCCCGGGAAATCAGCGAACTCACCGGGGTGGACGTGGTCTTCGAATCCCGGGAATCACCACCGCGGGCGTTCGGCCACAGCATGGTCCAGGGGGATCCCGCCTCGATCATGGCAGCGGTGCGTGACAGCGGAGAGCAGGCCAGCATGAGCGGCGACCATCGCTACTTCAGCCAGACCGCCCGCCTCAACGCCGACGACAGTGCTCCGGTCCGGGCGCGCCTGCTGCTGGACCGCCAGACGGCGCTGGCCAATTACTATCGCCTGGCCTGGAACCTGACCCTGCTGGTGGCCGTCTGTCTGGGAGTGGCCGGCCTGCTGGCCCTGGCGCTGGCCCGCGCCCTTGGCAAGCCGGTGCTCCACCTGGCGCGCTACGCCGACGACCTGGGTGACGACCTCACTGCCGTGCCACCGCCGCTGACAGTACGTGACGAGCTGGGACGGTTGGCCCAGGCGCTATTCGCCATGAGTCGGCGCATCCGCCACCGCGAGCATCGCATTCATCACGACGCCAGCCACGACAGCCTCACGGGCCTGCCCAACCGGCTGGCGCTGGACCGGCACCTGCGTCGACAGCTCGAATCGGGCCGGCCGGGTTACCTGCTCAGCCTGTCGATCGTGGGGCTCAAGGAGCTCAGCGAAACCCTGGGCTACGATTTCGGCGACCGGGTCATCATCGCCACCGGCCTGCGTCTGCGCGGTGCGCTGGACCACCGGTGCCCGCTGGGACGCACCGGCGGCAACGAATTCATGACCTTCCTGCCCGGGCGCGACCGGGAGCGGCTGGAGGCGGAACTGGCGCAGCTGCGCCAGGTGGCCGAAGAAACCATACTGATCAGCGGCACACCGGCCTCGGTGAGCCTGTGCGCGGCGATCCTGCACCTGCCGGACCAGGCCGCCTCCCTCGACGACATCCGCCGCCGGGTCAGCCTCACCATGGACAGGGCCCGCTATGGCGAGACGCGTTCGGCCTTCTATGCGGTCGGCGGTGACGAGCTGCACCTGCGGGAGCTGGCCATCATCCGCGATCTGCACACCGCCATGGAAAACAACCAGTTGACCATGGTCTACCAGCCCAAGGTCCGCTTCCAGGACGGCACTGTGGCCGCGGTCGAAGCCCTGGTGCGCTGGACCCATCCCCAATTGGGGCCGCTCAACCCGGAGGAGTTCATCGCCCTGGCGGAACGCTCCGGCCAGATCCACACACTCACCGAACATATCCTGCGGCGCATCCGGCGGGACGCCGGCCAGTGGCAGGAAGCGGGGCTGCGCGAGCTGGGCATCGCCGTCAATCTGTCGGCCCTCGACCTCAACAACCCGCGCCTGCCGGATCTGGTGGACGGCGTTTTCGCCGACTGGCCGCGCCCGCTCAATACGCTGACCTTCGAGATCACCGAAAGCGCCGCCATGGTGGATACGCAAGCGGCCATGCGCGCCCTGGCGCGACTGCGGGAGCTGGGGGTGCGCCTGTCTGTGGACGACTTCGGTACCGGCTACAGTTCACTGGCGCAAATGCGCCAATTGCCGGTGCAGGAACTGAAGATCGACAAGTCCTTCGTGCTGCGCCTGGACGCCACGCCCCAGGACCAGCTCATCGTGCGCTCCACCATCGACATGGCCCACGGGCTGGGACTCGGCGTGGTCGCCGAGGGCGTGGAGAACGAGGCCAGCTGGCACCTGCTGCGCCACTGGGGCTGCGAACTGGCCCAGGGCTACCTGATCAGCCGGCCGCTGCCCGCTTCCGAACTGGCCGGCTGGCATGCCGCTTTCCGTGAGCAAGCGGCACAACTCACCCAGGACCGGCCCCGCCGGGCAGTCACCGACAGGAGTCAATCGTGAAACGGCTCAGCGCTCTTCTCCTCGTTCTGTTTTCAGCCTCGCTGGCGGCGGCCCCCGGCAGCCGGCTCTGGGGCACCGGCGGCGTGACCACCATTGAAGGCAGTGCCGGCGGTGGACTGGTCCCTATGGCCGTGCTCACCGGCTACGCCAGCGACCGGGAGTGGGGCGCCTCGATCGCCTTGTCCCACGCGCCGCTGGACGACTACACCGTGGACGTCACCGCCGCGGCGCTGAACTGGCGCAACCGCATCGAGGTGAGTGTCGCACGCCAGACCCTGGACCTGGACACCCTGGGAGCCGCACTCAACGAAGACGAGCTACAGCAGGACATTTTCGGTCTCAAGCTGCGGCTCTTCGGCGACGTGCTCTACGGCCGCTACGGCCAGTGGTCCCTGGGCATCCAGCACAAGCGCAACCGCACGTTTACGGTGCCGGAGGCGGTGGGTGCCGAGGACGACAGCGGCACCGACCTGTACCTTGCCGGCAGCAAGGTGTTCCTGGCCGGACTGTTCGACCGCAACCTGCTGGTCAACGGCGTGGTGCGCGGAACCCGGGCCAACCAGGGCGGGCTGCTGGGCTTCGGCGGCGACGAGAATGACAGCTACGAGCTGGTGTTCGAGGGCAGCGCCGGCGTCTTCGTGACCCGCCAGTGGCTGGTGGGCGGCGAGTACCGGCAGAAGCCGGATAACCTTGGATTCGCCGAGGAAGACGACTGGTACGACCTGTTCGTCGCCTGGGTCCCCAACCGGCACCTCGCGGTGACCGCCGCCTGGGTCAACCTCGGCGGCATCGCCGGCCTGGACGACCAGCAGGGCGGCTACCTGTCCCTGCAGGGCAGTTTCTGAGAAGGGGAGTTTTGCGATGACCAGAACGATCACCGGTTTGCTGTTGGGCGTGCTGCTGGCGGGCTGCCAGAGCCTTGCCGGGCCGCCGGCGGAGGACACGCTTTACCAGGATCTGGGCGAACGCACCGGCATCGCCAACATCGTGCGCGACCTGCTGTACGTGGTGGTTGAGGACGAACGCATCGCCGAGACTTTCCGCGGCGTGGACATCGCCAGCCTGCACCGCAACCTGACCGACCAGATCTGCTACCTGGCCAACGGCCCCTGCACCTATTCCGGACGCAGCATGGAAGCCTCACACGCCGGCCTGGGCATCGACGAGACGGACTTCAACGCCCTCGCCGAAGACCTGATCCTGGCCATGGAGCAGAACGACGTGCCGGTGTCGGCGCAGAACCGCCTGCTGAAACGGCTGGTGCCGCTGCACGACGAGATTGTCGATATCCCGACGCCGCGACCGTCATCCAATTGACGTGACCGACAAAGTCGCTAAGCTCTCGTTTCCATTTGAAAAAGGATATCGCCATGTTGGAGAACGCGGATCTTGGCAAACTGATCGTCCGGCTGACCCTGGGCGGGCTGCTGCTGTTTCACGGCATCTCGAAGCTGTTCAACGGCGTGGGCTTCGTGGAATCGCAACTGGTCAGCCACGGGCTGCCGGCGTTCCTGGCCTACGGTGTCTACATCGGGGAAATCATCGCCCCACTGATGGTCATCCTCGGCTACCAGACGCGCATCGGCGGGCTGATCATCGCCATCAACATGATCGTCGCCATCGCCCTGGTGCACATGGGCCAGTTGATGAGCCTGGGCCAGTCCGGCGGCTGGGCGCTGGAGCTGCAGGGCTTCTTCCTGTTCATTGGCCTGGCGCTGGTGTTCCTCGGCCCCGGCAAATACAAGCTGCACTCCTGAAAGAGCATGCCGGAAACGGTGCTCCGCGCCGTTTCCGGGTCTAGAATAGACGGACACACCCCCGAGCAGACACCATGACACATACGCTCAAACCCGGCCGCTACCGGCACTACAAGGGCAAGGACTACGAAGTGATCGGCGTCGCCCGTCACAGCGAAACCGAAGAGGAACTGGTGGTCTACCGCTGCCTCTACGGCGACCAGAGTCTCTGGGTACGCCCGCTCAGCATGTTCCGGGAAACGGTCGAAGTCGCCGGCGAATCGGTCCCCCGGTTCAGCTATCTGGGCTGATGCCCGCCGGCGGCCTTTGACTCCGCTGGTCATTTCCTGCACATTAGCGCGCTTTTCAGAAACCCCCTAAGGAAAAGCGCCATGAATGCTGTTGTTGCCGCTGTCGGCATCATGCTCATCCTGAGCCTCTGTCGAATCCACGTCGTCGTTGCCCTGATCATCGGTGCCATCGCCGGCGGCCTGATCAGTGGCCTGTCCCTGGAAGCCACCATCAATGCCTTCAACAGCGGCCTGGGCGGCGGCGCCACCGTGGCCCTGTCCTACGCCACCCTGGGCGCGTTCGCCGTGGCCATCGGCAAATCCGGCCTGGCCCACGCCCTGGCGGACAAGGCGCTGGCCCTGGTGGGGCGCCAGGACAACGGGCAGGGCGGCGCGATCAAGTTCGTGATGATCGGCCTGCTGCTGGCCATCGCCATCTCGTCCCAGAACATCCTGCCGATCCACATTGCCTTCATTCCGCTGGTGGTCCCGCCGCTGCTGTACGTCATGGCCAGGCTGCGCCTGGACCGGCGCCTGGTGGCCTGCGTGCTGACCTTCGGCCTGATCACCCCCTACATGTTCCTGCCGGTGGGCTTCGGCGGCATCTACCTGAACGAAATCCTGATGGCCAAGGTGGAAACCAACGGCGTCGCCCTGGACGGCCTCAACGTGATGCACGCCATGGCGCTGCCGGCGCTGGGCATGCTCACCGGCCTGCTGGTGGCGGTGTTCTTCACCTACCGCAAGGGCCGCGACTACGACATGAAAACCATCGAGCGCACCGAGCGGGTGGACATCCAGTACAGCCAGTGGACGCTGATCATGGCCCTGGCGGCCATCGTGGTGGCGTTCGTGGTGCAGCTGATGCTCGATTCCATGATCCTGGGCGCGCTGGCCGGCTTCGTGCTCTTTAACGTCTCCGGCGTAGTGAAGTGGAAGGAAGCGGACGACCTGTTCACCGAAGGCATGAAGATGCTGGCGATGATCGGTTTCATCATGATCGCCGCCTCCGGCTTCGCCGAGGTGATGCGCGAGACCGGCGACATCAAGACGCTGGTGGAAAGCTCCGTCGGCGCCATCGGCGACAACCAGGCCCTGGCGGCGCTGCTGATGCTGGTGGTCGGGCTGCTGATCACCATGGGCATCGGCTCGTCCTTCTCCACCATCCCCATCATTGCCGCGATCTACGTGCCGCTGGCGCTGCAACTGGGCTTCAGCCCGCTGGCGATCGTCGCCCTGGTGGGCACCGCCGGCGCGCTGGGGGATGCCGGCTCACCGGCCTCGGACTCCACCCTCGGCCCCACCGCCGGCCTCAACGCCGACGGCCAGCACAACCACATCTGGGACACGGTGGTGCCGACCTTCCTGCACTACAACCTGCCGCTGCTGGCGTTCGGCTGGCTGGCGGCGATGACGCTGTAAGGCTTACCAGAATCGCTAACGAAAAAGGCCCAACCAGTTGCTGGTTGGGCCTTTTTTTGGATCAGATTCGCAGGGTACCCGATCAATGTAGCGGAAGCTTCAGCTTTCGAGCCGCCCGCAGGGCAGCCGGGTTCTAGTCCCGATGCGGGGGGAACCTTGGGGCCCTGGCGGGCCCTCCGAAGCTGAAGCTTCGGCTACATTTGAAAACAACGCTTTATCCGTCGTCTTCGCTGTCATCCGCTGCCGCCTTGAAGAACACCACCTGCTTGACGGTGTGATCGTCCTCGTTGTCACGCTTGTTGACCCGGGTCTCCAGCTCGCCGATGGGCTCACCTTCGGGGGTCTGGGCATCCTCGAAGCCGCAGGCCACGCACTCTCGGAACTGGCCTTCGTCGGTCTGCTGCATCTTGATCTTGTCCATCTCACCGCAGCGGGGGCAGATGGCGCCGGCAATAAAGCGTTTGGGGGTCGCCATGGGCTCTCCACAGTGTTGGGGCGACCCGTTGGCCGCCCCGGATTCTCGTTCAGTGATCAGGCCGCCTGCGGGGTGATACCGCTCTGGCGCAGCAGGGCGTCCACCTGGGGCTCGCGACCCCGGAAGGCCTTGAACAGCTCCATGGGCTCGCGCGAGCCGCCGCGCTCCAGGATATTCTCCAGGAACGACCGGCCGGTGGCGGGATCGAAAATGCCCTTCTCCTCGAACAGGGAGAAGGCGTCCGCGGCCAGCACCTCGGCCCACTTGTAGCTGTAGTAACCCGCCGCGTAACCGCCGGCGAAGATGTGGGAGAAGGCGTTGGGGAACCGGTTGAATTCCGGCGTCTCGGTGACGGCAATCTCGGAGCGCACCTGGCGGTACATGTCCAGCGGGTTCACCGGAGCCTGTGGGGTGAACTCGGCGTGCAGGCGGAAATCGAACAGCGAGAATTCCAGTTGCCGCACCATCTGCATGCCGGACTGGAAGTTCTTCGCCGCCAGCAGCTTGTCGAGCAGGTCCTGGGGCAGCGGCTCGCCCGTCTCGTAATGTCTGGCGATCAGGCCCAGGGATTCCGGATTCCAGCACCAGTTCTCGAGGAACTGGCTGGGCAGCTCGACGGCGTCCCAGGCCACCCCGTTGATGCCGGACACGTCCGCCACCTCGACCTGGGTCAGCATGTGGTGCAGGCCATGGCCGAACTCGTGGAACAGGGTGGTGACCTCGTCGTGGGTCAGCAGCGCCGGCTTGTCACCCACCGGCGGCGTGAAATTGCAGGTCAGGAATGCCACCGGCTTCTGCAGGGTGCCGCGCAGGTTGCGCCAGCGCACCCGGCAGTCCGCCATCCAGGCGCCGCCACGCTTGCCCTGACGCGCGTAGAGGTCGAGGTAGAACCAGGCCACCGGCTCGCCACCGCGGCTGATGCGGTAGGCGGTGACGTCGTCGTGCCAGGTTTCGGCGTCGTTGTCCGCCTCGATGGACACGTCGAACAGGCGCTCGGCCACCTGGAACAGGCCGCCCACCACGGTGTTGACCGGGAACCAGGGGCGCAGGGTTTCCGGCGAGATGTCGTAACGCGCCTGGCGCAGCTTCTCGCTGTAGTAGCCGATGTCCCAGGCTTCCAGCGTGTCCACGCCGAACTCGTCCCGGGCGAACGCCTTGAGGTCATCGTATTCCTGCACCGCCACCGGCCGCGACTTGGCCGCCAGTTCCTGCAGGAACTGCATCACCTCGTCGACGCTGCGCGCCATCTTGGTGGCCAGTGAGCGCTCGGCGTAGTTGTCGAAGCCCAGCAGCTGCGACTGCTGGTGACGGCGCTTGAGAATTTCCGCCATCACCGGCGTGTTGTCCCACTGGCCACCATCCGGACCCACGTCGGACGCGCGGGTAACGAACGCCTCGTAGACTTCGCGGCGCAGCTCGCGGTTGTCGCCGTAGGTCATGACCGGGAAGAAGCTGGGGAAATCCAGGGTGATGACGAAGCCGTCCAGATCGCGCTGCTGCGCGGCCTGACGCGCACCATCGAGCGCCGACTCGGGGACGCCCGCCAGTTCGCTCTCGTCGGCGATGTGCTTGAACCAGTGCTGGGTGGCGTCCAGTACGTTGTCGCTGAAGCGATTGGTCAGCTCTGACAATTCCTTGGACAACTCGGCAAACTGCTTCTTCTCGTCGTCGGGCAGGTCGACACCGCCCAGGTGGAAGTCGCGCAGGGTGTTGTCGATGGCCTTGCGCTGGGCTTCATCCAGCTTCTGGAAATCCGGGCCTTCGGCGAGCCGCTTGTAGGCGTTACACAGTTCGGTGTTCTGGCTCAGCTCGGTACCGTACTCGGTCAGTTTTTCCAGGCAGCGCTTGTACACCTGGCGCAGCTCGTCGCTGTTCATCACGCCGTTGAGGTGAGAGATAATGGAAAAGGCGTTGTTCAGGCGATCGTCCAGGGACTGCATGGGCTGGAACAGCGTGTCCCAGGTCGGCTCGGCCTGGCTGGCCAGGTCCTGGATCTGCATGCGGTTGTCGCTCAGGATCTGGTCGATGGCCGGTTCCATATGCTCGACGCGGATGTGGTCGAAGCGGGGCAGCAGATCATCACTCAGCAGGGGATTGTTCATGGGGCTCCTTTCTCACTCGCTCACTCGCCGATGGGCTCACTCGCCGATATTCACCGAGTTGGTTGATTCCGACAGCGTTCGCCGGATCGGGTCGCTGATGGATCGTTTGCGGGCGCCGCCGGGACCGTGACAGGCACGGGACCGGTGCTCTACTGTAGGAATCATCATACGCCAACGCCGCCCGCAAGCGGATAGACATAGGATCTATGTAATGACTCAAGTACGTTCTCACAAGGGGTACAGCCCAAAAACCGGCGATCGCGTGTGGATCGACCCCAGCGCCGTGGTGATCGGCGACGTGGAACTCGGCCCCGATGTCTCCGTCTGGCCGATGACGGTCATCCGTGGCGACATGCACCGCATCCGCATCGGTGCCCGCTGCAGCATCCAGGACGGCTCGGTCCTGCACATCACCCACGCCAGCGACTACAATCCGGACGGCTACCCGCTCACCCTGGGCGAGGACGTCACCGTCGGCCACAAGGCGCTGCTGCACGGCTGCACCATCGGCAACCGGGTGCTGGTGGGCATGGGCTCGATCATCATGGACGGCGCCGTGGTGGAGGACGAAGTGATTGTCGCTGCCGGCTGCCTGGTGCCGCCGGGCAAGACCCTGGAGTCCGGCTACCTGTATGTCGGCAGCCCCTGCAAGCAGGCGCGCCCGCTGACCGACAAGGAACGCGGTTTCTTCACCTACACCGCCGCCAACTACGTCAAACTCAAGGACGAATACCGCGCCGACGCGACCACCTCCGGCTGAGGCAACGGCTGTGGTTTTTCCTGATCCAGATCAAATAATGGCCTCTTGAAATCCATCCGGGCGATCCTACATTCGAAACTAGCCAGTTCAGGAAACCCTATTCAGTAGGCGCCACTGACGGGATCTTCCTTGAACGGAGCTGATGTCGTACGTCCCCGGCCGACCCGGGGACGACTCAACATGATTTCAGGTTCGTTTTGGAGGACTACACCATGAGCAATCTCACCCGTTGGAATCCCATCAGCGAATTCGAGGATCTGCTGGATCGCTACAACCGCCACTTCGGCTTCCCGGCCACACGGGGCGAAGGCGAAGGCCGCGACCTGTTCCGTCGCAGTGACTGGGCGCCGGCCGTCGATATCCGGGAGACACCGGAAGCTTTCGAGATCCAGGCGGAACTGCCGGGCATCAACAAGGAAGATGTGAAGGTCACCGTGCACGACGGCGTGCTGACCCTGCAGGGGGAACGCCAGAAGCAGGAGGAGTCCGGTGAAGGCAAGACTCACCGGGTCGAACGGGTCTACGGCTCGTTTATCCGCCGCTTCACGCTGCCCGACAACGTCTCGGAGAACGACATCAACGCCACCTTCAAGGATGGCGTGCTGTCCCTGAGCCTGAGGAAAGTGGAGCCCGCACAGCCGCGCTCCATTGAGGTCCAGGTGGAATAGGCGGGTGATGTATCCCGCCGGCAGCGGGAGCCCTCAGGCTTCCGCTGCGCCTTTCGCCCCGAATTTCTTCAGGGACGCCACGTACTCGCCGCTGCGACCGTGTTCGCTGATGTGATCGAGAATGGTCTGGCCGTTCTCGCTCAGGGCGTTGAGGTCGCGACCGGCCTCGGTAAAGAACACCAGGAAGCGTTCGAAATCACCGGCTCGCATGGCTTGGTACGCCTTGATGAGCACCTGGTAGTCCGGATTGAGAGACGTGTCGTACGGCGTGATGAACAGGAAACTCTTGACCCGTTCGTCGCTCCATTCCTCGCCAATCACCTTGGGTTTATCCGGTCCACTCATAACTGCCCTCATCAATTTGATCTGATTATCCTCAGGCTGACCTGGGTGCCTGAAGGGGCGACAGTATAACGGGCTTGGGCCGCGAACGTTATATGAATAGCGAATGAGCACCTGACCCGCTGTCATAAGAGACTGAATCGGCGGGCTTTCAGGGATTGATCTCGATCGGCAGGTCGCTGGTGTCCGCCGCCGCCGAGCATTCCGGATCGCGCACGGTGATTTCCACCCGGCGATTGCGGGCGCGGTTTTCCGGCGAACTGTTGGGCACCAGAGGATTGGTCTCGGCCCGGCCCGCGGCGACCACCCGCTCGGCCGGGATACGACGGTTCATCACCAGCTCATGCACCACCGATACGGCGCGGGCCGCCGACAGATCCCAGTTGGAGCGGTAGCGGCTGCTGACGATGGGGCGGTCATCGGTGTAGCCCGCCACCACCACATCACCACTGCACTGCGCCAGCACATCCACCACCCGGTCGATGATCGGCCCCATCTCCGGCTTCAGCTCGGCGCGGCCGGACTGGAAGGTGGCGTCCTCGGCGAAGCGCATCACCACTTTCTCGGTGTCGTAGCGGACGTTGACCGCCTCACTGGCCACTTCATCTTCCAGCTGACGGATCAGGCGCGAAGCCAGTTCGGTGACGCCTTCGGGCACTTCGGTGATCGGCGCGCTGCTGCCGGGGCTGTCATCGATCAGTTGGGGGACGTCGGGTTGAATCACGGCCGGTTCCGGCGCGGGCGTCGGCGGCGGCGTCTCGCTTTCGATCAGGGTCAGGGGGCTGCCGCCCACAGCGTCGTCCTGGATCACGCTGCTGCCGAAGGCGCCCGCCAGGGACTGGGCCATGGTCTTGTACTTTTCCACATCCATGCTGGAGTAGGACAGCAGCAGGATGAAGAAGGTCAGCAGCAGCGTCGCCAGATCGGCGAAGGTGACGATCCAGCTGGGGGCGCCGCCGTCACCTTGCTTCTTCTTGCGCTGCCGTGCCGTGGAGGCCACCGCCATGGATCAGGCCTCCCGTTCCCGCGCCAGCACCTGCTGCTGTTCCGGAGTGATGTAGGCGGACAGCAGTTCGGTGATCACCCGCGGGTTCTGCCCTTTCATGATGTTCTGGATGCTGGTGATGATCAGCGTCATGTTGCGCTGCTCGTCTTCCGCCTTGAGCTGGATCTTGTCCGCCAGCGGCAGGGCGATCAACTGGGCGATGAAGGCGCCGTAAAGGGTGGTCAGCAGGGCGATGGCCATGGCCGGACCGATGGAGGAGGGATCGTCCAGGGTGTTGAGCATCTGCACCAGACCCACCAGGGTCCCCAGCATGCCGATGGCCGGCGCCGACTCGCCGATGCCGCGGAAGATCCGCTCGGCCACGTCGTAGCGTTCCATGCGCTGCTGCATGTCTTCCAGCAGGGCTTCCTCGATCAGCTCGGGCGGATGGCCGTCAACGCACAGGTTGATGCTTTTCCTGAGGAAATCGTTGTCGGTCTCATGGGACTCCAGCCCCAGGATGCCTTCCTTGCGCACCACCCGCGCCAGCTCGGCGACGTTGCGGATCAGCGCCAGCGGCTTGTCGGTCTTTTCCCGGAAAACCGTGCTCAGGGCAAGGCGAAAGGAGCTGGTCACCGACGCCAGGCGAAACTTGACGAGGGTCACCGCGAAGGTGCCGCCCAGGACAATCATCAGGCCGGGAATGTTCAGGAACGTACTGAGGGTCGCGTCGGCCAGCATCGCAACCGTGACAATCGCCACGCCGGCGATCAGTCCGACTAGCGTCAGGATATCCATGGAATGCCTTTTATGGTTCTCGGAGGCGGTCGTGCAGCCTCCCGGTCAATCGCACTCCAGAGAGAATAGCCTACTTGGCCTCCCCAATCCTGTAACCAAGCGTTAAAGGGCGCAGTCAAGACGGTTGCAGCCATGGCGGCGTCTGCACCGCAAGCCTGAAGGAAGTGAATGGACACCCTCGCTGGAGGAAGGACAGGGACGTCCTGTTGCCTCCCTGCACCCGGGTGGCCGTCTCAACCAGGCCTTAACCCACCCGGTCCCGCAACTGAGCCATCACCGGCGCGGTTTCCGGGCGCACCCCGCGCCAGCAGGCAAAGGCTTCCGCCGCCTGCTCCACCAGCATGCCCAGGCCGTCGATGACCCGCTGCGCGCCGTGCTCCCGGGCCCAGCGATTGAAGGGGGTCAGGTCGGGGCCGTACATCATGTCGTAACTGACGGTGTGGGCAGCAATGATCCCGGCGTCGAGCGGTGGCAGGTCGCCCTGCAGGCTGGCGCTGGTGCCGTTGATGATCAGGTCGAACGGCTCCGTCACGTCGGCGAAGCCGCAGCCCCGTACCGGGATGTCGTTGCTGAACAGGGACGCGAGGGCCTCGGCCTTCTCCACGGTGCGGTTGGCGATGACGATCTCCGCCGGTTTCTGGCCCAGCAGCGGGCGCAGCACGCCGCGCACGGCGCCACCGGCGCCCAGTACCAGGATGCGCTTGCCGGAAAGATCCAGGCCCTGGTTGACGGTCAGGTCCTGGACCAGGCCCAGGCCATCGGTGTTCTCGCCACACAGTTGACCGTCAGTATCCTGAAACAGCGTGTTGACCGCCCCGGCGGCTTCGGCGCCGGGCGTCATCCGGTCAACCAGTTCGTACGCCGTCTGCTTGAACGGTACCGTGACGTTCAACCCCTTGCCGCCCCGTTCAAAGAAGGTCCGTACCGTGCCCGGAAAATCGTCCATCGGGCACTGGATTGCCGTGTACTCCAGCGACTCGCCGGTCTGTTGGGCAAACAGATTGTGGATCAGCGGCGATTTGCTGTGGCTGATGGGGTTGCCCATCACGGCGTACAGATCCTGGGTCATGCTTGTTCGTTCTCCTCCGCCAGCCAGTCCCGGTCCGTCAGGAAAAAGGCCGTCAATTCATACTCCGGCGTGCCTGGTTCCGGCTGCCGGTTGTAGTCCCAGCGGGCCAGGGGTGGCATCGACATGAGGATCGATTCGGTACGGCCGCCGGATTGCAGGCCGAACAGGGTACCCCGGTCGTAGACCAGATTGAACTCCACGTAGCGGCCGCGGCGATAGAGCTGAAAATTCCGCTCGCGTTCGCCGTAGTCCATGGTCTGGCGGCGCTCGACGATGGGCGCGTAGGCCGGCAGGTAGCTGTCGCCCACCGCCTGCATGAAGGCGAAGTCGCGGTCGAAGTCGCCGCTGTTGAGGTCGTCGAAGAACAGGCCACCGACACCGCGCGGCTCCTGGCGGTGCTTGATGTGGAAATAGTCGTCGCACCACTGCTTGTAGCGCGGGTAGACGTCATCCCCGAACGGCTCGCAGGCGCGCTGGGCGGTGCGATGCCAGTGCACGCAGTCGTCGCGGAAACCGTAGTAGGGGGTCAGGTCGTAGCCGCCGCCGAACCACCACACCGGGGGTGCATCCTCGGGCCGGGCAATGAAGAAGCGTACGTTGGCGTGGGAGGTGGGCACGTAGGGGTTATTCGGATGCATCACCAGCGACACGCCCATGGCTTCCCAGGGAGCGCCGCTGAGTTCCGGGCGATGCGCGGTCGCCGACGGCGGCATGCGGTCGCCCAGGACGTGGGAAAAGTTCACGCCGCCTTTTTCGAACACCCGGCCCTCGCTGATGACGCGACTGATACCGCCGCCGCCTTCGGGCCGGTCCCACTGGTCGGTGCGGAATGCGGCCTGGCCGTCCAGGCCGGACAGACGCTGACAGATCGAATCCTGCAGTGATAGTAAGTACTTCTTTACTTCGGTGCTATTGGGTTCCATACCCTCTCCACGTTGGCGGCTGGGTCAGCGCAACCGGCGCCCGGATGGCAGGTCGATGATACGGCTGGGCTGACGCTGCTCGCCCAGTTGGCCAGGCAGGATGGCGTCCAGGGTGTCGCCGAAATAGCGGGCCACCTGCAGTCGGCTGCGGGCCGGGTTGCGACCGGCGGGATTGCAGGAGGTGGACACCAGCGGTCCGCCGAACGCCTGACAGAGACGCTGGACGCCGGGATGGGCACTCACCCGGACCGCCACCGAGCCGTGCCGGCCCTTGATCCAGGGCGGAATCAGCTCGTCCGGGTCCGGCAGCAGGCAGGTGACCGGCCCCGGCCAATAGCCCGCCGCCCGTTCGCGCAACTCGGGCGCCAGCGGATCCAGTAGCGGCGCCACCTGCGCCACCGACGCCGCGACCAGGATCACGCCCTTGTGCTCGGGGCGATCCTTGAGGGCCAGCAGTTGCTCGACAGCGTCGGCGTCCCAGGGATCGCAACCCAGGCCCCAGACGGCTTCGGTGGGATAGGCGATGACGCCGCCGGCCTCCAGGGCGCCGACGGCCTCGCGCAGGTGCCACCACCCCGGCGGGTAGCGACGGGTTGTGCTGGGAGTGTTCGAATCCATGGCTCAGTCCGTGTTGAAGGTGTTGCCACACCCGCGGTTGCTTCGGCCTGGCATTATGGCGTCTGGGGCCGCAGGTGAACAGACTCCTGCGGACAACCCGCACTCATCCGCGCTGGTATCCCCCGGGGACGGTGAGGATCAGCCCTTCCAGCTCCAGCATCAGGATCGACTGCATCAGCACATCCGCCGTCAGTCCGGTCCGCTCGCACAAGGCGTCGGTGCTGCAGGTCTCGAATTCCAGCGCCCGCAGGATCTGCTGCTCGCGCGCGCCCAGATGCTCAGGGATCGGCGGCGGCGATGCCTCGGCAGAGCTGTCGGCCGGGCCCGTCGATGGCGGCCCCCAACTGGCCAATTCCTCCTCGATATCATCGACCGTTTCCACCAGGGTCGCGCCCTGCCGGATCAGCCGGTGACAGCCGCGCACCTGGGGATTGTTGATGGCGCCGGGAATGGCGAACACCTCGCGCCCCTGCTCCAACGCCAGGCGGGCCGTGATCAACGAACCGCTCTTGAGATTGGCTTCCACCACCAGGGTGCCCTGACTGAGACCGCTGATCAGCCGGTTGCGGCGGGGAAAGTGACCGGCCCGGGCGCGGGTGCCGGGCGGGTATTCCGAGAGCAGGGCACCGCGTTCGGGGATCGCCCGGGCCAACGCGCGGTGGGCGGCCGGGTAGGGCACATCGATGCCGGTGCCGAGAACGCCGATGGTGGCACCGTTGGCATCCAGCGCGCCCTGGTGGGCGGCCCCGTCGATCCCCAGCGCCATGCCGCTGGTCACCACAAAGCCGCGTTCGGTGAGGGCCCGGGCAAATTGCCGGGCGTGCTCCAGGCCCGCGCGAGTCGCCTTGCGGCTGCCGACCATCGCCAGTTGTGGGCGGGACAACACATCGCGCTGGCCGGCCAGGTACAGCAGGGGCGGGGCGCCGTGGGTTTCCCGCAGCAACGCCGGATAGTCCGGATCGGCCCAGTGCAGCCGCTGGATGTTCAGGGCCTCGCAACGCTGCCAGGCGGCCATCGCCCGGGCCAGGGTGGGCTGGTTGGTGTCGCCGTGCTGCCAGGCGAGAATCGCCTCCCGGGCGGGCGGCTTGAGCCCCAGCGCCTTGAGGGTGGCGACGTCGAAGTCTAGCAGTTCCAGCGGATCGGGCAGGTGGTCCACCAGGGCCTGCCAGCGATGATCGCCCAGGCCGGGCAGGTGGCCAATCAGCAGCCAGGGGGCGTCGGATGCCCGCAGGAAGGCATCGGCGGCGTGGTGAGCAGTCGTGTCGGTCATAAATCAGTCCATTGGGATCACGCGCATCGTCCTGACGCGCCGGGCACCGCCTATCCATCCGGCACCCACAAAAAACGGGAGGCGGCGAACCGGCTCCCGTTGTCTATCCAGTCTGTCCAGGCGAGCGGTCCATCCGCTCAAACAGGTCGGGTCAGGGGTTGCTCACCCGATCACCGACCGCCAGGGTCCGGGTTGCCTTGAGCACCAGACCATAGCTCAGTTTCTCATAGCTCTGGAAGACCATCAGCAGACCCGCGCGCTCGTCCGGCAGCTTGACCGCTTCCTTGGTGACCGGGTCCTGTACGGTGTTGCCGGCCTGGAACACCGCCAGCACGTTACCCGGCTTGAGGCCTTCGCGGGTGCCACGGTTGATCACCACCACGTCGTACTGACCGATCTGGGTGACGCCACCTTCCACCGCAATCATGGAGCCGGTGATGTCGCTGTCCGGCGCGCTCGGCGAGAAGGTGGTGTTGATCTTGCGGTCTTCGGTGGGCAGCAGGCGGTCGCCGATGCGGACTTCTTCGTCGCTGCGCTTGAGCTCCATGGTCAGTACTTCACCGTTGGTGTCGGTGATCTCACCGGAACCGATGGCCTTGGCTTCCAGCCCCAGGAACTCGTTGGTTTCCGGATCGGTGTAAACGCGGTTGCGGCGGAAGATGCCCAGGTTGTCGTTTTCAGCCTCACCCCGGGCGTAGACGGTGTCGCCGGCGCCGGTAATGATGCGGGAATCCTCACCCTCGAGGATGTAGGGCGCGGCCTCAAGCACCTCCGGGTCGACGACGCGGGTATCGCTCAGGAAACCTTCGATGGCGTCCAGCGGAATCGCCGGCACCGGGGTGTCGATCGGGGTGGAGCGCACCTTGGGCGACAGCTTGACCACACCACTGCCGCCTTTCCTGGCCACCTTGGTCACACGAGGCTCGCCGTCGATATAGACCAGTGCCAGCTGATCGCCGGGATAGATCAGGTGCGGATTGCTGACCTGGGGATTCACGTGCCAGATTTCCGGCCAGTACCAGGGGTTGTCCAGAAAGCGGGATGAAATGTCCCAGAGGGTATCGCCCTTGACGACAGTGTAGCGATCGGGATGGTCCGACCGTAACTCAGGGCCGGCCGCATGTGCTCCCTGCACCAGCAGCAACACAGCCGTCAGAACATACAGCAGTTTCCTCATTGTCCGGGTCCTTGATTGCTTTACTTTGTCCGGTGGAACCTGAGCCCGCTTGGCGTCCGGCGAAACGGTTCCGCTACCCACATCCCCCTACTATAGAAGATGTCAGTCGGTTTGTGATGTTATCTTTTGTTCTTCCAGTAAATTCTGGATTCAGACAGTAACAGGCCCGGCCGGCGTTCGCAGGGGGTTCTGTCATGCCTGGTCAGTTTGTAATCAGCCCGGGAGATGATAGATAATAGACTATCGGCGCCATTGAGGACGTCATCTTGAAACTCGCCGCGCGATCCCGATCATAGAGGATACGGGAGGGTCAATGTGCGGTACACCGTCGCATTTTGGCCAGGAAACGCGGTCAACCAAACGATTTGATACCCATGATACTTGAGATTCTGGAATTCCCCGATCCGCGCCTGCGGACCGTAGCCAAGCCGGTCGAGACCGTCACCGACGAGCACCGCAAGCTGATCGATGACATGTTCGAGACCATGTACGACGCCCCGGGGATCGGCCTGGCGGCGACGCAGGTGAACTGGCACGAACAGATCATCGTCATGGACCTGTCGGAAGACCAGAGCGAGCCGCGGGTCTTCATCAACCCGGAATTCGAGGTGCTCGAAGGCGACCTGCAGGGTATGCAGGAAGGCTGTCTGTCGGTGCCGGGCTTCTATGAAGAGGTCAACCGGCCGGATCACGTCATGATCCGCGCCCTGGACCGCAACGGCGACGCGTTCGAGGAAGAGGCCACCGGGCTGCTGGCGGTCTGTATCCAGCATGAGATGGACCATCTCAAAGGCAAGCTGTTCGTCGATTACCTCAGTCCGCTCAAGCGCACGCGGATTCGCAAGAAGCTGGAAAAACAGCACAAGATCCGGGCCTGATCACAGGCCCACCCGTTTGTGGTTTACAATGGATCGGACAGGACCGGGCAACAGGCCCGGTTTTTTCGTTTGTAACGGGTCCCCGCCACCCTGTACACCCAGACCGACAGACCAGCAACAGACCGAAGGAGGCGCCGCGTGCGCATCGTTTTTGCCGGAACCCCGGATTTTGCCGCTATCGCACTGAAGGCGCTGCTTGAGCACGGCCATGACGTGGTGGCCGTCTACACCCAGCCGGATCGCCCGGCCGGCCGCGGCCGCAAACTGAGCCCCAGTCCGGTGAAGCAGGTGGCCCTGGACGCCGGCATCCCGGTGTGCCAGCCGGAGAGCCTCAAACCGGCCGACGCCCAGACGGAGCTGGCTGCCTTCGATGCCGACGTCATGATCGTCGCCGCCTACGGCCTGATCCTGCCGCAGGCGGTGCTGGATCTGCCCCGGCGCGGCTGCCTCAACATCCACGCCTCGCTGCTGCCTCGCTGGCGCGGCGCCGCGCCGATCCAGCGCGCCATCGCCGCGGGCGACACGGAGACCGGCATCACCATCATGCAGATGGATGCCGGCCTGGATACCGGTGACATGCTGCTCAAACTGACCACGCCGATCCACGCCGACGACACCGGCGGCAGTCTGCACGACCGCCTGGCGGATCTCGGCGGGCAGGCCATCCTCACGGCACTGGCCGAACTGGCGGCCGGCAACCTGCAGCCCGAACCGCAGAACGATGCCGACGCCAACTACGCCCACAAGCTGAACAAACAGGAAGGGCACCTGGACTGGCAGCAGCCAGCCACCGACCTCGACCGTCTGGTACGGGCCTTCAATCCGTGGCCGGGCACCTTTACCGACGTGGGCGAGCAGCGTCTGCGCATCCACGCCGCCACCGTGCTGGACGCGCCCAGCGCAGCCGCCCCCGGCACCGTACTGCGCCGGGAGAGGGACGGCGCCGACGTGGCCTGTGGCGAGGGCGTGCTGCGCCTGACCCGGGTGCAATTGCCGGGCAGCCGCGCCCAGAGCGTGTCGGACCTGATCAACGGCGGCCGCGAAGTGCTGCTGCCGGGCGAGGTGCTGCACTAGATGGCCCGCCAGCAACTTCCCCTGCGCGCACTCGCGGCCCGGGTGATCCAGTCCGTCACCCAGGGGCAGTCTCTCTCCGATGCGCTGCCACCGGCCCTGCGCCAGGCCCAGGAACAGGACCGCAGCCAGTTGCAGGCCCTGTGCTACGGCACCTGCCGCTGGTACCACCGGCTCGACGCCGAACTGCAGACACGCCTGCACAAACCGCTCAAGAAGGGCGACCGCATTGCGGTGCCGCTGATCCTGCAGGCGCTGTTCCAGCTGCGTCACAGTCACCAGGCCGAGCACGCGGTGCTCAATGAAACCGTGGCCGCCTGCCGGTCGCTGGGCAAACCGCACCTGGCAGGCCTGGTGAACGCCATCCTGCGGGCGGCCCAGCGCGACGGCGAGCCCGAGCCAACGACGCCGGCCGCGACCTTCAGCCACCCCCAGTGGCTCACCGAAAAGCTGCGCCATAACTGGCCGGACCAGTGGCAGGCGATTCTCGACGCCAACAACGCGCAGGCGCCCATGACCCTGCGCGTCAATGCCCGCCAGACCACCCGCGACGCCTACCTGGCCGCGCTGGATGAGGCCGGCATCGAGGCCAGCGCCACCCGTTTCGCGCCTCACGGCATCCAGCTCGCGGAACCCTGCGGCGTCGACCGGCTGCCCGGTTTCGCCGAGGGGCGCGTCAGCGTGCAGGACGAGGCAGCCCAGCTGTGCACCGAACTGCTCGACCTGGCCCCCGGTCAGCGCGTGCTGGACGCCTGCGCCGCGCCAGGCGGCAAGACCTGCGCTATTCTGGAGGCACAGGCAGAAATCAAAGAGGTGGTGGCTCTGGATCAGTCGGCGCAGCGCCTGGAACGGGTGCGGGAAAACCTGGAGCGGCTGCGTCTGCCGGCCACGGTCAGCGCCGGCGACGCCGCCGACCTGGAGCGCTGGTGGGATGGGGAGCCGTTCGACCGCATCCTGCTGGACGTGCCCTGCAGCGCCAGCGGCGTGATCCGCCGCCATCCGGACATCAAACTGCTGCGGCGCGAGGACGACATCACGCCGCTGGCCGCCATCCAGATGGGTCTGCTGGAGCGCCTGTGGAGCACCCTGAAACCGGGCGGTAAACTGGTCTACGCCACCTGTTCCGTGTTCCCGCAGGAAAATCACCGTATAATCCAACGCTTTATCAAGGCGCATGAGGACGCTGTCCTGACCATGCCGCCGGTTTCCTGGGGTCAGGACACCGGCGCAGGGCGGCAGCTCTTCCCGGACGCCGGGTCGCACGACGGGTTCTTCTACGCCTGCCTGACCCGACAGGACGATCACGCAGCCAATCAGGCCTCTACGTCATGAAAATCATCATCCTGGGCGCCGGCCAGGTCGGCGGCACCCTCGCCGAGAACCTGGCCAACGAAGCCAACGACATCACCGTCATCGACAGTGACAGCAGCCGGCTGCGCGAGCTCCAGGACCGGCTCGATATCCGCACCGTGCAGGGCCGCGGGTCCTATCCGAGCGTGCTGCGCCAGGCCGGCGCCGAGGACGCGGACATGCTGATCGCGGTCACCAACAGCGACGAGACCAACATGGTCGCCTGTCAGGTGGCCTACTCGCTGTTCAAGACGCCGACCAAGATCAGCCGGGTGCGGGCCAACGCCTACCTAGCGCGCAAAGAGCTGTTCAGCACCGACGGCTTCCCCATCGACGTGCTGATCAGCCCCGAGCAGGTGGTCACCCGCCACATCACGCGGCTGATCGAGTACCCCGGCGCGCTGCAGGTGCTGGAGTTCTCCAAGGGGCTGGCGCGACTCGTCGCCATCCAGGCGACCAAGGGCGGCCCGCTGGTGGGCCACGAGCTGTCTCACCTGCGCACCCACATGCCCAAGATCGATACCCGGGTAGCGGCGATTTTCCGCAAGGACCGCCCCATCATCCCGCAGGGGGACACGGTGATCGAAGACGGCGACGAGGTCTTCTTCATCGCCGGCACCGACCACATCCGCTCAGTGATGAGCGAGCTGCAACCGCTGGAAAAACCCTACAAGCGCATCTTCATCTGCGGCGGCGGTAATATCGGCCAGCGCCTGGCGCACAACCTGGAAAACCGCTACCAGGTGAAGCTGATCGAGCGCAACCGGGACCGCTGCGTGATGCTGTCGGAAAACCTGCGCAAAACCATCGTGTTGCAGGGCAATGCCGCCAACAAAGACCTGCTGCTGGAAGAGAACATCGAGAGCACCGACGTCTTCTGCGCCGTCACCAACGACGACGAGGCCAACATCATGGCGTCGCTGCTGGCCAAGCGGCTGGGGGTGCGCAAGGTGCTGACGCTGATCAACAACCCGGACTACGTGGACCTGATCCAGGGCGGCGAGATCGATGTGGCCATCTCGCCCCAGCAGACCACCATCGGCAGCCTGCTGACCCACGTGCGCCGGGGTGATGTCGTAAACGTTCACTCACTGCGCCGGGGCGCTGCCGAGGCGATTGAGGCCATCGCCCACGGCGACCACCGGTCGTCCAAGGTGGTGGGCAAGCGGCTGGATGAGATCCCGCTGCCGGAAGGCACCACCATCGGCGCCATCGTGCGCCATAACGAGGTTTTGATTGCTCACGACCACCTGCGCGTCCAGCCTGACGATCACGTGATCCTGTTCCTTGTGGACAAGTCCCGGATCCGCGACGTCGAGCGCCTGTTCCAGGTTGGTCTGACCTTCTTCTGATCCGGGTTTAATCCGATTCATGCGACTGTCGGTCATTCTCAAGATCCTCGGCATCCTGATGATGCTGTTCAGCTTCACCATGCTGCCGCCGCTGGGCATCTCGCTGATCTATGACGACGGTCAGTGGCTGCGCTTCGCCGACGCCATGGCGATTGTCTTCATCGGTGGGCTGCTGGTGTGGGCGCCGTTCCATTCGGTGCACGGCGACCTGCGGGTGCGCGACGGGTTCCTGATCACCACCCTGTTCTGGGTGGTACTGAGCGTGGCCGGCTCGATTCCCTTCTACCTCAGCGATAACCCGCCTCATTCCTACGTGGATTCGCTGTTCGAAGCCGTCTCCGGCCTGACCACCACCGGCGCCACGGTGATCACCGGCATCGACGACCTGCCGCATTCGATCCTCTGGTATCGCCAGCAGCTGCAGTGGCTGGGCGGCATGGGGATCATCGTGCTGGCGGTAGCGATCCTGCCGATGCTGGGCATCGGGGGCATGCAGCTGTACCGCGCCGAGGTACCGGGCCCGGTCAAGGACAATAAGCTCACCCCACGCATCGCGGAAACCGCCAAGGCGCTGTGGTACATCTACGTGTCGCTCACCGCGATCTGCGCCATTGCCTACTGGATGGCGGGCATGAGCTGGTTCGACGCCATCGGCCACAGTTTCTCCACCATCGCCATCGGCGGGTTTTCCACCCACGACGCCAGCATCGGCTATTTCAACAGCCCGGTGATCGAGATGATCGCGGTGGTGTTCATGGTGCTGTCCGGCGCCAATTTCGCGCTGCACTTCATGGCCTGGCGCCAGCGCAATCCGCTGCTCTATCTGGCGGACTCGGAATTCAAGCTGTATATCGGCGCGCTGATCGTGGTCAGCCTGATCACCATCGGCGTCCTTATCGGCACCGACACTCTGGGCCCCATGGAAGCGGTCACCAGCGGCATCTTCGAGGTGGTCTCCCTGGCCACCACCACCGGCTACGCCACCGCGGACTTCTCCGTGTGGCCAGCCATGCTGCCGTTCCTGCTGTTCGTGATGTCCTTCATGGGGGGCTGTGCGGCGTCCACCGGCGGCGGCATCAAGGTGGTGCGCATCCTGCTGATCTTCCGGCAGGGGTCGCGGGAAATGAAACGCCTGCTGCACCCCAACGCGGTGATGCCGGTCAAACTGGGCAACCGGCCGGTCTCGGACCGGGTGCTGCAGGCGGTGTGGGGCTTCTTCTCGGTCTACATGTTCATGTTCGTGGTGCTGCTGGTGATCCTGCAGGCCACCGGGCTAGATCAGGTGACCGCCTGGACCGCCGTCGGCGCCACCATCAACAACCTGGGCCCCGGCCTGGGCGAGGTGACCTATCATTACGGCACCATCAACGATACCGCCAAGTGGGTGCTGTGCTTTTCCATGCTGCTTGGGCGGCTGGAAGTGTTCACCCTGCTGTTGCTGCTGACCCCCGCTTTCTGGCGTCGCTAGCACGCGCCGTTCCAGACGGGGAGGCGGCGGCCCAAGTCGACTGTACAAAACACGAACAGGTTTCGAAATAGCGTGGCGAGAAGCGTATAATGCCGGTTTTCGCGCGCGCCGCGGGTTGTTTCCACACGCCCGATCCCCACTTAACCAGTGCGCAAGGCGCCACACACAGAGAGATAGACAGGCAACCGTCGTGACTGAGATGGCAAACACGGACATCAAGACTTTCCAGGGCCTTATCCTGGCCCTGCAGCAATTCTGGGCACGGCACGGCTGCGTCGTTCAGCAGCCGCTGGATATGGAAGTCGGGGCCGGCACTTTTCACCCGTCCACTTTCCTGCGGGCGATCGGTCCGGAAACCTGGAACGCGGCCTACGTTCAGCCCAGCCGCCGGCCCACCGATGGCCGTTACGGGGAAAACCCCAACCGTCTGCAGCATTACTACCAGTTCCAGGTGGTGCTCAAGCCATCGCCGGACAACATCCAGGAGCTGTACCTGGATTCGCTCAAGGCGCTGGGCCTGGACCCGCTGGTGCATGACATCCGCTTCGTCGAGGACAACTGGGAATCGCCCACGCTGGGCGCCTGGGGCCTGGGCTGGGAAATCTGGCTCAACGGCATGGAAGTCACCCAGTTCACCTACTTCCAGCAGGTGGGCGGCCTGGAATGCTACCCGGTTACCGGCGAGCTGACCTACGGTCTCGAGCGCATCGCGATGTACCTGCAGGGCGTCGACAGCGTCTATGACCTGGTCTGGACAGAAGGCCCGGACGGCGTGGTGACCTACGGCGACGTGTTCCACCAGAACGAGGTGGAAATGTCGACCTACAACTTCGAACACGCCGACATCGACTTCCTGTTCCAGTGCTTCGACGTTCACGAGCGCGAAAGCCAGCGCCTGATCGAAGCGGGCCTGGCCCTGCCGGCCTACGAACAGGTTCTGAAGGCTTCGCACACGTTTAACCTGCTCGATGCCCGTCACGCCATTTCCGTGACGGAGCGGCAGCGCTATATCCTCCGCGTACGCACCCTGGCCCGCGCCGTGGCCCGGGCCTATTTCGACAGCCGCAAGGCTCTGGGCTTCCCCATGGCGCCGGATGCCCTGCGTGAAGAAATGCTGGCGGACGCGGAAAAAGGGGACGCATGATCATGGCAACACAGGATTTTCTGGTCGAAATCGGCACCGAGGAGCTGCCTCCCAAGGCGCTGAAGACGCTGTCCGAGGCGTTCACCGCCGGTTTCTGCAAAGGCCTCGACGACGCCGGTATCGAGTATGGCAAGGTGGAATCCTTTGCCGCGCCGCGCCGTCTGGCCATCCGCGTCAGTGACCTGGCCGACGCCCAGCCGGACAAGGCTGTGGAAAAACGCGGTCCCGCCGTGAAGGCGGCCTTCGACGACGCCGGCAACCCGACCCGCGCGCTGACCGGCTTCGCCACGTCCCTGGGCGTGACGCCGGACCAGCTGGATACCCTGGAAACCGAAAAGGGCGCCTGGGTGGTCTACCGCACCGTCGAGCAGGGCAAGGCCACCGCCGATCTGGTGCCGGATCTGGTCAACCAGTCGCTGGCCGGTCTGCCGATTCCCAAGCGCATGCGCTGGGGCGCCCACAAGTCCGAATTCGTGCGCCCGGTGCACTGGATCGTGCTGCTGTTCGGCAGCAAGATCATCGACGCCGACATCATGGGGCTGCCGGCGGGTAACGAGACCCGCGGCCACCGCTTCCATTGCCCCAAGGAACTGATTATTCCGACGCCGGACGCCTACGAACTGGTCCTGCGCGAGGAAGGCTACGTGCTGGCCAACTTTGCCGAACGTCGCGACAAGATCCGCGCCGGCGTGACCCGCCTGGCGCAGGAAAAGGACGGTAAGGCCGTCATCGATGAGGAACTGCTGGACGAGGTCACCGCCCTCAACGAGTGGCCGGTGCCGCTGATGGGCGCTTTCGAGGAACGCTTCCTGGACGTGCCCGCCGAGGCGCTGATCTCCTCCATGAAGGAACACCAGAAGTACTTCCACGTTGTGGATAACGCAGATCGCATGCTGCCGTTGTTCATCACCGTGGCCAATCTGGAGAGCAAGGACCCGCAACAGGTGGTCGAAGGCAACGAGAAGGTCATCCGTCCGCGTCTGGCCGATGCCGCCTTCTTCTACGACACCGACCGCAAGCACACCCTGGAAAGCCGCATCGACGCCCTCAAGCCGATCGTCTTCCAGGAAAAACTGGGCAGCCTGCACGACAAGTCCGTGCGCGTGGCCAGCCTGGCGAAGAAGATTGCCGAAGCCATCGACGGCAACCCGCAATACGCCGAGCGCGCCGCGATGCTGGCCAAGACCGACCTGGTCAGCGAAATGGTGCTGGAGTTCACCGACCTGCAGGGCATCATGGGCGAATACTACGCCCGCAACGACGGCGAGCCGGACGAGGTGGCCGGGGCCCTGAACGAGCAGTACATGCCGCGCTTTGCCGGCGACGACCTGCCCCGCAGCCTGACCGGTAGCGCGGTGGCACTGGCGGATCGCCTGGACTCGCTGGTCGGCCTGTTCGGTATCAACCAGCCGCCTTCCGGTACCCGCGACCCGTTCGGCCTGCGTCGCTCGTCGCTGGGCGTGCTGCGTATCATCGTCGAGCGTGAGCTGCCGCTGGACCTGCAAACCTGCTGCCAGTGGGCGGCCGATAACTTCACCTCGCTGACGGTGGAGGACCCGGTCACGCCGGTGGTGGACTACATGCTGGAACGGTTCCGCGCCCATTACGAGGAACAGGGCATCGGCGCCGAGGTTTACCTGGCGGTGCACGCCCGCCGTCCGACCCGGCCGCTGGACTTCGAACAGCGTATCCAGGCTGTGGAAAAATTCCGTCAGCTGCCGGCCGCCGAAGCCTTGGCCGCTGCCAACAAGCGCGTGTCCAACATCCTGGTGAAGCAGGGTGGGGACAGTCTGGGCGACACCGTCGACGCCAGTCTGCTGCAGGACGACGCTGAGAAGGCGCTGGCCGACGCGGTGGACGCCCAGGCGGAGAAGGTTGCGCCGCTGTTCGCACGAGGCGACTACGCCGCGGCACTGGCGTCCCTGGCGGATCTGCGCGAGACGGTGGACCGTTTCTTCGACGAGGTCATGGTGATGGCCGACGACGAGTCCGTGAAACGTAACCGGCTGGCGCTGCTCAATCGCCTGCGGAACCTGTTCCTGCAGGTGGCGGACATTTCCCTGCTGCCGACCGGCTAGCGCGATGCTGATCATCCTCGACCGCGACGGAGTGATTAACCGTTACCACGGTGAATACATCTGTTCGGTCGAGGAGTGGCTGCCGATAGCCAGCAGCATCGACGCCATTGGCCGCCTGACCCGGGCCGGGCATCAGGTGGCCGTGGCCACCAACCAGTCCGGCATCGCCCGGGGTTTCTACGACCATCTCATCCTCGACGCCATGCACGCCCAGCTGCGCCGCCTGGTGGACGCCGTGGGCGGTCGCATCGACTGCATCGCCTACTGTCCGCATCACCCGGACGAGGACTGCAACTGCCGCAAACCCCGCACCGGTCTGCTGGAGGACATCCGCGACCAACTGGGTCTGGCGGACCTGACGGACGCGATCATGGTGGGGGACAGTCGCAAGGACCTCGAGGCGGGCCTGGCGGCGGGCTGTAAGGCCGCCGCGCTGGTTCGTACGGGCAACGGCCGGCAAACCGAAAAAGAGCTACACAAAGCGCCTCTGGGCGCTGTGACGGTCTGGAAGAATCTGTCTGCGTTTGTGGATAACCTGCTCGGCGCGGACGGATCCTGATCCCGCCCACCGACTGACTCGCCGGCCGGCAAAAAAGACCGCATAAGGGGGTGGCATTCCCCGCAATCATCAGTATAATACGGCCGAAATTCGGCGTGTGGCGCAGTCTGGTAGCGCACTTCGTTCGGGACGAAGGGGTCGCAGGTTCAAGTCCTGCCACGCCGACCATTTTCCCTCCCTTCAATGACTTAGCGTCATTTACCCCGCGTTTTCCACAGATCAATCCCAATCTTGAAAGGTCAGGCCGTAACCGCCATTCTTCGGTATACTGCCAGCAGCAACGTTGCCAACGGCAAAGCCTTCCTGACCGACCGGATTCGCGCACTATGAGTCAACAATCCTCAGCGGCCGCCACCGCGCCGAAACATCAGCAACGCCCCTGGGCCGACCTGCTGATCAGTATCGTTATTCCTTCCGTCATCCTCATGAAGTTCAGCGGCGAGCAGGACCTGGGGTCGGCCAACGCGCTCATCGTGGCGCTGGCCTTTCCATTGGGTTGGGGTCTGTATGAACTGGTCCGCTTTGGCAAGAAGAACTTCATTGCGGTACTGGGGCTGATCAGCATCCTGTTGACCGGCGGCATCGGCCTGCTGCACCTGGATGCCGAATGGCTGGCGATCAAGGAAGCCGCCGTGCCACTGATCATCGGCCTGGCCGTGCTGATATCCACAAAGACGCGTTATCCACTGGTGCGGACGCTACTGTACAACCGCACGGTGCTCGATGTGGATAAAATCCACGATGCGCTGGTGGAGAAGGGCAATGAAGGGGTGTTCGAAACCCGTCTGATGCGGGCCAGCTACTACTTCGCGGGCACATTCCTGTTTTCCTCGGTGATGAACTACATCATCGCCAAATGGATCGTCACCAGCCCGTCCGGCACACCGGCGTTCAATGAGGAGCTGGGCCAGATGACCCTGGTGAGCTATCCGATGATCGCCATCCCCTCGATGATCATGATGATCGCCATTTTCTACTATCTGTGGCGCGCCATCCGTAACCTGACCGGCTTCAAGCTGGAAGAGGTACTGTCACCGGCCCTGGCCGCCGCCCAGGACGACAAAGACAAGTCCTGATCGGCCACGGATCCTCCCCTTCAATTGAGTTTTCCACAGATATAAAAAAGCCCGGGCAATGCCCGGGCTCTTTATATCCAGATCTTTTAACAGATCTATCCACAGCTTTTTACACGTCGAGGTTGGTCACTTCCAGCGCGTTGGTCTGGATGAAGTCCCGACGCGGCTCCACCTCGTCCCCCATCAGGGTGGTGAAGATCTGGTCCGCGGCGATGGCGTCCTCGATGGTCACCTTCATCATGCGGCGGGTGTCCGGATCCATGGTGGTTTCCCACAGCTGTTCCGGGTTCATCTCGCCCAGCCCCTTGTAGCGCTGGATGTTGAGGCCACGCTGGGCTTCCTTCATCAGCCACTGCAGGCCACCCTCAAAGCTCAGTACAGCCTGTTTGCGCTCGCCACGCTGGATGTAGGCGCCTTCCTCGATCAGACCGTCCAGCTTTTCCCCAAGGCGGGCAATAGCCGCGTAAGAAGCTGACTCGAAAAACTCGTGATTGAACACGTGGGTCTGTGGGATTCCGTGCACGAAGATTTCCACACGCGGCAGATACAGTTTGCGCTCTTCGTCCTCGTGCACCGAGAACACGTACTTGGTGCCCGTGCGGGTATCCAGATCGAGGCCCGCACCCAGGCGTCCAACCCATTCGGTAACCGCATCGCGGTTGCTCAGGTCTTCCGGCTTGAGGGAACTGTTGTAGATCATCTGCTCCAGCACCTTGGTGGGGTAGGCGCGTGACAGACGATCGATCATGGCCATCACCGACTGGTATTCCTTCACCAGGGATTCCAGCGCGGAATCGGCAATGGGCGGAGCCGACGGATTGACGTAGAACTGGGCACCTTCCAGGGCGGTCTGAGTGAGGTAGGCTTCCTTCGCCTTCTCGTCCTTCAGGTACTGCTCCTGCTTGCCACGCTTGACCTTGTACAGCGGCGGCATGGCGATGAACACGTGGCCGCGCTCAATGATCTCGCGCATCTGGCGGAACAGGAAGGTCAGCAGCAGCGTGCGGATGTGGGAACCGTCGACGTCAGCGTCCGTCATGATGATGATGGAGTGATAACGCAGCTTCTCCGGATCAAACTCTTCGCGACCGATGCCACAGCCCAGGGCGGTGATCAGCGTGCCCACTTCGGCGGAGGACAGCATCTTGTCGAAGCGCGCTTTCTCCACGTTGAGAATCTTGCCCTTGAGCGGCAGGATCGCCTGGGTGCGGCGATCACGGCCCTGCTTGGCGCTGCCGCCGGCCGAATCACCCTCCACAATGTACAGTTCGGACAGGGCTGGATCCTTCTCCTGGCAGTCCGCCAGTTTGCCGGGCAGGCCGGCGATATCCAGAGCGCCCTTGCGGCGGGTCATTTCCCGCGCCTTACGCGCCGCTTCCCGGGCCCGCGCCGCGTCGAGCATCTTGTTGACGATGATCTTGGCTTCGTTGGGCTGCTCGTTCAGGAAGTCGGAGAAGGTCTGATACAGCTCCTGCTCGACCGCGGTCTTCACTTCGGAGGAGACCAGCTTGTCCTTGGTCTGGGAGGAGAACTTGGGATCCGGCACCTTCACGCTGATGATCGCGGTCAGACCTTCCCGGGCGTCATCGCCGGAGGTGGCGATCTTGGCCTTCTTGCCCAGCCCTTCCTGCTCGATGTAGTTGTTCAGCGAGCGGGTGAGGGCAGCGCGGAAGCCTGCCATGTGGGTACCACCATCCCGCTGCGGGATGTTGTTGGTGAAACAGAAGATGTTCTCCTGGAAGGCATCGTTCCACTGCATCGCCACTTCCACGGCGATGCCGTCTTCGCGTTCGCCATTGAAGTGGAATACCCGGTTCAGGGGCGTCTTGTTGGTGTTCAGGTGCTCAACAAACGCCCGCAAACCACCTTCGTACTCGAAGAGATCTTCCTTGCCGGTACGCTCGTCGGTCAGGCGGATACGCACTCCGCTGTTCAGGAACGCCAGTTCCCGCAAGCGCTTGGCCAGGATGTCGTAGTGGAAAACGATGTTGCTGAAGGTTTCCGGCGACGGCACGAAGTGTACTTCGGTCCCGGTCCGGTCGGTTTCGCCTTTCTGGCTGAGCGGGGCATCCGGGACGCCATCGTGATAGGTCTGCTCCCAGACCACTCCGTCACGCCGGATCGTCAGGCGCAGCTGGGCGGACAGGGCGTTGACGACGGAAACCCCGACGCCATGCAGGCCACCGGAAACCTTGTAGGTGTTGTCGTCAAACTTACCGCCGGCGTGCAGGACGGTCATGATGACCTCGGCGGCGGAAACGCCTTCTTCCTCGTGCATATCGACCGGGATGCCCCGGCCATTGTCGCGCACGGTCACCGACTCGTCGGGATGGATGACGATGCCAATCTCGCTGCAGAAGCCGGCGAGCGCTTCGTCAATGGAGTTATCGACGATCTCGAAGACCATGTGGTGCAGGCCCGTGCCGTCATCCGTGTCGCCGATGTACATACCGGGACGTTTGCGAACGGCATCCAGCCCCTTGAGGACCTTGATGCTGGAGGAATTATAAGTCGACGTTGTCATTCGGACGCTCCTAAAGCGCAGATCTTATTCTTCCGTAAACTCGCCATGTTCCACGTGGAACACTTTGAAATCGGGCATGGGTTCCTGCCAGAGTTCGGCAGGTCGTGGCGGTTCGATCGAGGTGATGAACACCTGGCTGCCAAGATCTCGGAGCTTGCCAGCCAGCATTCGACGGTGATTCTCGTCGAGCTCCGCGTTGATATCGTCCAGTAAGAACGTGCATTGCCGGCCGTGCTGCTTGAGCAGCTCGCCCTGGGCAATCTTCATCAGTATCACCAGGGTTTTCTGCTGGCCTCGCGACAGGGTTTCCGCCACCGGGCGACCCTGGTATTTGACGCGTACGTCGGCACGATTGGGGCCGTACAGGGTATGTCCTACCTTGGATTCCTGCTCCCGGTGCCCGGCCAGCACATCCGCCAGACGGGCTTTGCGATCCCAGCCGGGAAAAAACTCGAACTTGAGATCCTGTCGCCACGGCGCATCGATATCCTCGATGATGCGCTCCAGCAGCGGGCGGAACTGATCGAACACGGCTTTTCGGACTTCAGTCACCTGCTCCGCCAGAGCAACATACTGACGGTCCCAGATGCTGAGCAACGATTCGTCAATTCTACCATTTCTGAGAATTTTATTCCGCTGCGAAATCGCCCGCTGGCACTGCTGCCACAGGGTCGAGAAACCATGTTCCACGTGGAACACTGACCAGTCGAGAAACTGCCGACGCTTCCCGGGACCACCGGTCACAATATCGAAAGTCCCCGGATCGATCACGGACACGGGCAAATGACGCGCCACGAAGGAAAGCGTCTTCACACGTTCGCCATCCACCTTCAAGCGGGTCTCGCCCTGGGCGACATCCCGAAACAGACCAATGCGATGGGTCAGGGGGTGGGGCGACGCGCCCGCCGGCTCAGGCTCACGGACTTCGCCAAACACCGTCAGGTTCTCTTGTCCGTGGCAAACCACCGCTTCGTGACGATTGACCCGGAAGGATCGCCCGAGGCCGAGATAGGCAATGGCTTCCAACACGCTGCTCTTGCCGCTGCCATTGGCACCGTAGATCAGGTTCACGGAAGGGGAAAAGTTGAGATTGGCGGGCGCCAGGTTACGAAACTGTTGGGTCTGAAGTCTGAGTAGTGCCATGCACCCGGTGTGTCCGTTCCAGAAAGGCCAGTCCGTAGTCTACAGGTTAACGGGCAGCGAATGCAGTCCCGACGTCGACATCCTTCAGCAACACGGCGTTCCTAAACCCAACGTTCCGAAACGCCTCAATCGCTCCGCCGCTGTGTATAAATTCGCTGGCTCGCTTCCCCAAATTACTCAGGCATTCGCGCCGGCGCGAATTTCTCCCACACAGTTGTCCACAGGATAATCCGTGGCGAAGGGCCGGTCTCGAAGGCTTCGACCAGAACACCGATTCTGCCCCAACTCCGCTCACGAATCTGGCCAGCCCTGCTCCTTCCTATATCGCTAACACGGCGTAAAGCCTTGGCTGGCGCGGCCCTTAATGACATAGCGCACTCGCCAATTGAGTCAGCGCACGGCTGCTATCGCACCAAAATTCCGTCGAGCCATTCCGGGAGACCGACTGTGCATACGGCACCAATCTCCGCAGCGGACAGCCCGCCCAGAAAGTTTTCCACAGATATCCTTTCTGATTCGCTAAGGTTTGTCGCTTCGGATTTCCTCTGGACAGAGTTTAACCAGGAGTCATCAAAGTTCTGGAGCTCCGAGAGCCAAACCCTACCCTACCCACAATCGGCGCATCGAAGTTCCAAAGACGGTCACCAGCAGAAAAGAGTAGCGGACCAGGCAGAGCCAAAAGTCTCGGCCGTCATTCACCGATTACCGTTGATGATCTATCGGTAAAGGATGTTCAACGGGCCGGTAGCAGGAGAGACATGACCTTGAACAAGGGACTTACTGATACTCGGGAAGGGAAGCGAAGGAGAAAAGGCATCGAAGTAAGATGTTCCACGTGGAACATCTTACTTCGGCCAGGATAGATAGCCTCTTGGAATCAATGCAGAAGATTCAGGCGCTCGTCCATGAACATGTCCATTTCCGGTGCGAGGATATGCACATAGCGGTCGAAATAAAGGAACTGCTTGATCAACAGCGCGAACTCGCGCGGGAAATGCAGGCCGTGGGATTCACCGATCTTCACCATATCCATCAGGATATTGTTAACCTCGTCCTCTGCCTCCTCAGCGGCATAGGGCGTGGGCGTGTCCGGCACCATCCGGTCCATCTGGTTATACAGACGCCGAAGATCGTCGGCCAACTGGTTGACGTCTATCCTGGCATGGGTCACCCCAATCCGAACCATCGCATCCGCCATGCCTTCGAACTGCCCGACCATCACCGCGGAAATAAAATCCGACACCGCCTGCCACGTATCCGGCTTGATTCGGCCGACAATGCCAAAGTCGATAAAGCCCACCCGACCATCGCGCAGCACCATCAGGTTGCCCGCATGAACGTCGGCGTGAAAAAACTCGCATTGGGTGAGGCTGGAGAACCAGGTGTTCATTGCGGTGATTAACGTGCGTTCCGGATCGCTGGTGACCGTTCGAATCGACTCAAGATCGGTCAGCGGCACGCCGTAGAAACGCTCCATGGTCAGCACCCTCCGGGTACTGCAGGCTTCATAAACCCTGGGAACCGTTGCCTCCATGTTGTGACTGTCACTGAGGAACTGTCGGAACGTCTTGAGGTTGTTCGCTTCCTTGATGAAGTCACATTCCTCCATCATTGTGCGCTGGATTTCCTCGACAATGCCGGACAGCGACGTCCAGGACAGTTTTGGGGCAATGGTTTCCAGAACCCGTGCCGATACGTAAAGGAAGTTAAGATCCGTGAGCAGGATGTTCTCCACACCCGGCTTCTGGATCTTGATCACCACATCTTCACCGGTGACCAACCGAGCGGCATGGACCTGGGCAATGGAAGCCGATGCCAGCGGGACCGGATCAATATGCGCGAAAACGGATTCCAGCGGCTGTTTCAGTTCCTCGCGCAGGATTTTCCGCATCAGTGAAAAGGGCAGGGCGGGCGTGCGGTCGAGACATTTCTGGAACTCTTCCACATAACCGGGCGGGAAAAAGGTGGGGGAGCTGGCGATGAACTGGCCAAGCTTGATGTAGGTCGCACCCAGGTTTTCAAACGTCTGCCGCAACAGTGCCGGCGTTGGCGGCCGATCTCCCCGGAGCCAGTTGACCCCGGTTTTGCCGAGTACGGTCAGAGTCTGACCGATCCGGAAGGCGCCCTTGATGCCATTCACTACCATTGTAAATCTCCTCGTTACCGAAGGAGCCTGAACGGCAGAACAACAGCAGCAGACTCCGGAACAATACCTGTCTGGGAAGGTTTACGCGGGCCGGGAAAGAGTCCGACCCGCCTCCGAGCTGCCTCTTACTCTATAGCCTCATGGGCATGACGACATACAGGCAACTCGCGTCATTTTGGGCCTCAATCAACGCACTGCTGTTGGGATTCGACAGGGTGATTTTCACCTGGTCATCGTCCAGCGCGTTGAGCACGTCCACCAGGTAGCCGACGTTGAAGCCGATCTGCAGACTCTCGCCCTCGTAATCCACAGGCAACGCATCTTCCGCCTGCTCCTGGTCCGGGTTGTTGGCGAAAATCTGCAGTCGCCCGGATTCCAGACTCAGACGAACACCGCGAATGTTCTCGTGGGACAGGATCCCGGCCCGCTGCAGCGTGTTCTTCAGCGTCGCGCGATCGGCCAGCATCGTCTTGTCACCACCACGCGGAATCACCCGGTTGTAGTCCGGGAACTTGCCTTCGATCAGTTTGGACGTAAACGTGTAAGCGCCCACGGTGGCACGCAGGTGGTTGTCACCAAACACGAGGGTAACCGGTGTCTGTACGTCGTCCAGCAGGCGGCCCAGTTCGAGCACGCCCTTACGCGGTACGATCACCTGACGGGGTTCATTGATGCCGGTTGCCATCGCCAGGTGGGACATGGCCAGACGGTGTCCATCGGTCGCCACGGCACGCAGGTGCTCACCGTCCACTTCGAGCAACAGGCCGTTCAGGTAGTAACGCACGTCCTGCTGCGCCATGGCGAACGCGGTCGCATCAAGCATCGTGCCCAGATCCGACTGGGCGACTTCCAGGCGGAAGCTCTCAGCATCGTCTTCCACATTGGGGAAATGCTCTGCCGGCAACGTGGACAGGGTGAAATGACTGGCTCCGCAGCGCAGGTGCAGACGATCGCCTTCCAGACTCAGCTCAATGGGCGATTCGTCCCCGAGTGCCCGGCAGATGTCGGACAGCTTGCGCGCCGGCACGGTAATCCGGCCCGGCTGGTCCACATGCACCGGCTGGATCCGGCCCACCAGTTCCACTTCCATATTGGTCCCGGTAAGCGTCAGGGTGTTTTCTTCAGCCACCAGCAATACGTTCGACAGTACCGGCATGGTCTGTTTGCGTTCCACTACCCCGGCAATCGACTGCAGTGGTGTCAGGAGGGATTCTCGGCTGATCGTCAGTTTCATGGCACTCGGATTCTGTTTATATGGATGTTAGTTGGTCAGCGTAATCGGGACGTCGCTGAACGGTATCAGGTCGTCAGCAGACGCATGAAATTCTGATAGTCTTCCCGGATATTCGCGTCCGTTTCCTGCAGTTCAACGATTTTCTTGCAGGCGTGGAGCACCGTGGTGTGGTCGCGGCCGCCAAAAGCATCGCCAATCTCCGGCAAACTGTGATTGGTCAGTTCCTTTGACAGCGACATGGCGACCTGACGAGGCCGGGTCACGGAGCGGGTCCGCCGCTTGGACAGCAGATCCGCCACCTTGATCTTGTAGTACTCTGCCACGGTGCGCTGAATATTGTCGATGCTGACCTGCTTCTCGTGCAGCGCCAACAGATCCTTGAGGCTCTCACGAATAAACGGCGGGGTGATTTCCTGCCCAGTGAAGTGAGCATTCGCTATCACCAACCGAAGCGCACCCTCTAGCTCCCGTACGTTGGAGCGGATTTTCTGGGCAATAAAGAACGCGGCTTCGCTGCTTAGGCGCACGTTGGCCTGCTCCGCCTTCTTCATCAGGATCGCCACCCGGGTTTCCAGCTCCGGCGGCTCCACCATTACCGTCAGTCCCCAGCCAAAGCGGGACTTGAGGCGCTCTTCCATGTCCGCGATCTCTTTGGGGAAGCGGTCGCAGGTGACGATGACCTGTTGGCCACCTTCGAGCAGGGCGTTGAAGGTGTGGAAAAACTCTTCCTGGGAGCGCTCTTTACGGGCAAAGAACTGGATATCATCGATCAGCAGGGCATCCACCGACCGATAATAGCGTTTGAATTCGTTGATGGCGTTGAGCTGCAGGGCCTTGACCATGTCCGCCACAAAGCGCTCCGAACGCAGGTACGCCACCTTGGCTCGCGGATTGCGCCGAACGATTTCGTTGCCCACCGCATGCATCAAGTGGGTTTTACCCAGGCCGACGCCGCCATACAGGAACAGCGGGTTATAGGCTCCCCCGGGATTTTCCGCCACCTGCATGGAAGCAGCCCGTGCCAGCTGGTTCGATTTGCCCTCGACAAAGGTTTCGAAGGTGAAGCTTTCATTGAGAAAGCTCTGGTGCTTGATGTCCCCTTCAACCTGGACATTGCGGCGCTCGCCGGTATGGGCTGCAGGCTGCGCGGTTCGCGCCGGAGCGGGCGAAGAAGTGGTTGCCGCCGGTGCCGCTGGCGCAGGGGCCGGACGTTCCACGACGGTGGCGGCCACGCCCCTTTCCTCCTCGCTGACCGCCTCTTCGCTTTCCACCGGACCGGGCGCCGGTGCTGCGGCGCGCTCCACCGGCTCAGCCTGGACAGGCGCGCTGCCGACGGTCATCTGAATGCGTGGCGCCTGGCCGCCGAGCAGATCCTTGAGGACCTCCTCAATACGACGCAGGTACTTTTCGTTCACCCAGTCCATCACGAAACGATTGGGTGCGAACAGCATGAGCTGGTCGTCCCGGTGGTCGGACTGCAGGGGACGCAACCAGGTATTGAACTGTTGGGCGGGAAACTCATCCCGGAGTACATCAAGACACTGATGCCAGATAGATTGCGGCACGAAAGCCAGCCTCCAATGCGTAGCCAATCCCTGAATGAGGATGATTACGGAATAAATCAGCCTTCTTCTTATAAGTCACTGCCCATCGCCACAGCCGTGCATCAAACGGAAATCCCGGCACGACGGCTTCAGAGCACCCTATAACCGCGCGGGCCGGGTGTCAGTTTCAGCGGGTAACAACAGCAATAGACTCATGGAAAGCCTGAATAGCGGCTCATTCTACGCTCGCCAGCCCCCCAACAAAAGCCCCAAATTCCAAACCATAAACACCCTGTGCATAACTTTTGTATTATTTATCAAATAATTAACACGTTAAAAACAGGGTTGTGTACAGAAATTCAGTGACAGAAAGTTTTCCACAGACCTCTGTGATTTAGCGGTCAGCAACCCCCCTAACAACCTGAGCCCGAATCCATGAACAACTCGCCTGTTTGTCGGATGGTCATTTTTTCCCCATTTCCATGACCGCTTTTCCCCAGCCTCCAGGGCGCCTTACGCCCAACCTTCTCAATACTCCAGACTCATGTTTTCATTCAAATATTCTGATGTATCCACAGAAAAGCGGCTGCCTAACAGTAACAGTAACTGTCTTAGATTCATTTAAGAGAAAAAGAGACTTTTTATGACTGTTACCGAAAAACACCGGGGATTCGGATAATCGATCCGTGGCTTCTCCTTCCAATCGAAATCCGTCAGTCACCGCCGACATAACAAGCAACTGCGTAGAAACCGTGAATCCCCCAATAACGATTGAATTCCAGCCGCCGTTTGTCTAAAATCGCGCTCCTATTTTGGCTGATCATTTTTTGACAGGTTGCTCCGGCAAGAGGATATCTGCCGATCCAGCAGATGCCCGGAGGTCGACAGTCAAAAGACAGGATTACGTATTCCACACATCACGAACGTGAGATCGACATCATGAAAAGAACGTTTCAACCCAGCGTCCTGAAGCGTAAGCGTGTTCACGGCTTCCGTGCCCGCATGGCAACCGCCAACGGCCGCAAAGTGATTGCCCGTCGTCGTGCCAAGGGTCGCGCCCGCCTGTCTGCCTGATACAGACTGACAGGTCTCGATGCCGCCAAGAACGTTTACGAAGCAGGATCGCCTGCTCAAACCCCATGATTTCAGTGGGGTTTTCAATCAGGTGCAAGTGCGCGTTCCGCACCGGCATTTTCTGATCCTGGCTACCCCGAATAACCTCGGGCGCGCCAGGGTCGGCTTGATATTCTCGAAGAAGAATCTGAGGCTGGCTGTTCAACGCAATCGGGTGAAACGCTTGGTGCGGGAAACTTTTCGCCAGCATGACGATCTACCCGCGATGGACATTGTTGTCCTGGGCCGACCGGGGTTGGCGGAACTCGATAATCCGACAATCCATCGGATTCTAAATGAGCTGTGGCAGCGCTTGCGGCGCAAGGCCCGTAAAGCGGAGCCTGCCTCCGGCTGACTCAGGGGTACCGGATCTGATGATACGACAGCTCGTACTTCTGCCCGTCCGCTTTTACCGGTACGCCATCAGTCCCCTCATGGCCTCCCACTGCCGCCACTACCCCACCTGCTCAAGTTATGCACTGGAAGCGATTGAAAGGCATGGTATCCTGCGCGGCGGTTACCTGACGTTAAGACGGCTGCTACGCTGTCATCCCTGGTGTGCCGGCGGTTATGACCCCGTCCCACCAACGGCTGGGACGCCCGATTCTCAGGACGAGCACCCACAACACGGTTCATACCATTCAAAACAGCCGACACAGTAAACCTATGGATATTCAAAAAACGATCCTCTGGATAGGCCTTGCCATTGTCAGTTACATGATGGTGCTCGCCTGGAACGAAGATTATCACCAGACGCCGGAAACCCCGGTGGCCCAGAGCTCCCAGTCCCAGAATGGTGAGCAGGCCCCGGCACTGGACAGCCCATCCGCCACCGGCGATACCGGCAACGAGTTCGGCACGCCGGAGGATCAGGGGCAGACCCAGGTTGCCGGCAGTACCACGCAGGACGCCGACGCCAGCCAGCAGATCGAGGTTCGTACCGACGTGCTGGATCTGGCCATTGACCTGCGCGGCGGTAATATCACGCGCGCTTCATTGCTGCAGTACAAGGAATCCCTGAACAAGCCCAACCCGTTGGAGCTGTTGCAGAACAATGACTTCCGAACCTATGTACTGGAAAGCGGCCTGATCGGTCGGGACGGCTTTGACGCCTCGCGCAACGGTCCGGTGCCCACGTACCAGGCCAAGGCGGATCGTTATACGCTGGACGAGGGCGCTGACACCCTGACGGTGGATCTCGCCTTTACCAGCGACAGCGGCGTCAAAGTCACCAAGCGTTACACCCTGCAGCGCGACAGCTACGAAATCGACGTCCGTTACCTGATCGACAACCAGTCAGGCGAGCCCTGGCAGGGCAACTTCGCCGGCAAGATCGTGCGCGACAACAGCCCCGATCCCACCGCCCAACAGAGCCTGGGTATCAAGGCGTTCCTGGGCATGGTGCTGAGCACCGACGAAGACCCGTACCAGAAATACGATTTCGACGACATCAAGGAGCAGCCCATCAACCGCACCGCCGAAGGTGGCTGGGTGGCGTTCCTGCAGCACTACTTCATCAGCGCCTGGATTCCGGACGCGGACACTCAGCATCAATACCAGACCACCCAGCGTAACAACCTGACGGTGATGGGCTTTGTCAGCGGTTCCACCCAGGTGGCGCCCGGTGAGCAGGCGGAAGTGGGCGCCCGCGCCTACGTCGGCCCGAAAATCATCGATCGCCTGGAAGGCGTGGCCCCGAACCTGGACCGCACGGTCGACTTCGGCTTCCTGTTCTTCATCGCGCACCCGCTGTTCATCGTGCTGAACTGGTTCCACAGCATCTTCGCCAACTGGGGCATCGCCATCATCCTGTTGACGGTGTCGGTCAAGGCGCTGTTCTTCAAGCTGTCCGCGACCAGCTACCGGTCCATGGCCCGCATGCGCGCGGTGGCACCGCAGCTTACCCGCCTGCGAGAAATGTACGGCGACGACCGTCAGCGCATGTCTCAGGAAATGATGGCCCTGTACAAACGGGAGAAGATCAACCCGCTGGGCGGCTGTTTGCCGATCCTGGTGCAGATGCCGGTGTTCATTTCCCTGTACTGGGTTCTGTTCGAGAGCGTCCAGCTCCGGCACGCGCCTTTCTTCCTGTGGATACACGATCTGTCGGTGATGGATCCCTACTTCGTGCTGCCGATCCTGATGGGCATCAGCATGTTCATCCAGATGAGCCTGAACCCGACGCCGCCGGACCCCATGCAAGCGAAGGTGATGAAGCTGATGCCATTGGTCTTCACCATCTTCTTCCTGTGGTTCCCGGCCGGTCTGGTGCTCTACTGGCTGGTCAACAACGTGCTTTCGATCGCGCAGCAGTACTACATCACGCGCAAGATCGAATCCGAGGGAATGGCTGCCAGCAAGGCCTGATCCTCGCAACAACGGCACACACAGGGCTCCGCAAGGAGCCCTGTTTCGTTTAGCATGCCCCTAATCCCTGGAATCTGCCTTCTGGATCGCCCATGACCGCCACCGACACCATTGCCGCCATTGCCACCGCCCCCGGCCGGGCCGGCGTCGGCATCATCCGTCTGTCCGGGCCCGATGCCGGGACCATCGCCGAGCGGGTGCTGGGATTTATCCCCAGGCCGCGTTACGCGCACTATGGTCCATTCCTGGCGCGGGATGGCTCGGTGATCGACGAGGGGATCGGGCTGTTTTTCCCCAACCCGCATTCGTTCACCGGCGAGGATGTGTTCGAACTGCAGGGCCACGGCGGCACAGTGATCCTGGACCTGCTGCTGCGGGAAGTCTGTGAGCAGGGCGCGCGGCTGGCGCGGCCCGGTGAGTTTTCGGAGCGGGCGTTCCTCAACGACAAGATGGACCTGACCCAGGCCGAGGCCATCGCCGACCTGATCGAAAGCAGCTCCGAGCAGGCCGCCCGCTGCGCCATGCGCTCCCTGCAGGGGGCCTTTTCCCAGCGCATCGAATCGCTTGTGGATAACCTGACTCACCTGCGCATTTATGTGGAAGCGGCGATTGATTTTCCCGAGGAGGAAATCGATTTCCTGGCGGACGGCAAGGTGGCCGGCGATCTGCAGCAACTGATGGATGAGCTGGAAGGCATTCTCGGCGAAGCCCAGCAGGGGACGATCCTGCGCGACGGCATGCGGGTGGTGATCGCCGGTCGGCCCAATGCGGGCAAGTCGAGCCTGCTCAATGCCCTGGCCGGGCGCGAGGCGGCCATTGTTACCGCGATTGAAGGCACTACCCGCGACGTGCTGCGCGAACATATCCACATCGACGGGATGCCGTTGCACGTGATCGACACCGCTGGCCTGCGTGACAGCCCGGACGAGGTGGAGCGGATCGGCATTGCGCGAGCCTGGGAGGAAATCGAGCAGGCCGACCGCATCCTGTTGATGGTCGACGCCACCACCACCGACGCGGTGGACCCGGAAGCCATCTGGCCGGACTTTATCCACAGGTTGCCCGAGAACGCGCCGTTGACCGTGATCCGCAACAAGGTCGACCTGTCCCATGAAAACGTCGGCTATGAAGACAATCCGTTGGCGCCGGTGATCCGCATCGCCGCCAAGGCTGGTGATGGCATCGAGGTGCTGCGCGATCACCTGAAGGATTGCATGGGCTACGCCACCACCACCGAAGGCGGGTTCCTGGCGCGGCGGCGCCATCTGGTGGCCCTGGAAAAGGCTCGCGACGCCATGATCCAGGGTCAGGCCCAACTGGAAGGGTTCGGCGCCGGCGAGCTGCTGGCCGAAGACCTGCGTCAGGCCCAGGACGCCCTGGGGGAAATCACCGGCGCCATGACGCCGGACGATCTGCTGGGCAAGATTTTCGGCAGTTTCTGTATTGGCAAGTGACGTTGTCGATCCGGGGGGCGGTGCGACGCGCGGAACACCCCTACCAATGCCTCACTAACGCCGCCGTTGCTATACCGCACGTGATAGCCAGCAACGGCTTTTTCGAAAGCAGCATAACCACGGCCGTCGCCAGCAATGCCCAGCGGGTACCGATGTCCCCGGTTTCTGCCATGGGAGCGATCAGGGCAACCAGCACTGAGCCGGACATGGCGTTGATGAACTGTTTGGCCCGATTGTTGATGGGGGCGATAGACATTGCGTAGACGCCGCCCCAGCGCGTGGCCACCGTGACCCCCACCATCAGTAGTACGATAATGAGAATGCCGCTGCCTGAGGTTTCAATGCCCATCGTTTTGTGACCTCTTGAGTATCCCCGCGAACCCACCCGCCAGCGTGCCTGCGACGACATGACTGTTTTCAGGCAAATAGTGGTAAGCCAGTAAGGATGTAGTGGCCGCAACGGTCCAGATGAATAGCGTGCGAGGGCTCTTTTCACCGCCAACTACCATCGTAAGCAGGAAGCACCCCACCACCATATCCAAACCGAGGCTTTTGGGATCGCTGAGGATATTGCCAAAGTAAATACCGATCCAGGTACCCATTACCCAGAAGAGCCAGATGGCCAAGCCACCGCCCAGCAAGAGCCCCAACCCAGGCTGGCCCCGACCAAAGGCCTGCATGGACATCGCCCAGTTGGCATCGGAAGCGACCAGCATGATGCCGTAGCGTTTTGGCCAGGGTAGGTGACGCAGCCAGGGATAGAGTGTGGCCCCCATCAAGAGGTGGCGGGCATTGATCGCAAAGGCCGTCAATAACATGGTAAATAACGGAATCTGTGTTCCCCACTGGTCGAGCAGCGCGAACAACGCGTAGCCGGAGAAAACCAACGCACTCAAAGCGAGTGTGAGCATGCCATCCAGCCCGGTCTGCCGGGCCGCCAGTCCGAAGGCCGCCCCGAACAGGGTGACGAAGATCGAAATCGGAATAAGTTGTTTAAAGCCTGACCACACCAGCCACCTGTCGAGCTGATGGAGCTCCTTGTCGGTCGTTACCATGCTCCCCCCTGCCACTGTATTCACTTGAGAGCACTATAGGTTTGGCGATTAAATTTAAGAAGCGCATAATTTGACAGGTTGGTATTCGGTTTTCTAATAGTGGGGGTCCGCTTGGCGTATCAAAATTTGCAGGTTGACTGGCTCAAGTGCTTTGTTGCTGTCGTGGATGCTGGATCGCTCTCGTCGGCGGCACCGGAAGTCCACCGCTCCCAGTCGGCTGTCAGCATGCAACTGAAAAAGCTGGAAGCCGCCTTGGGCTGCCGGCTGTTGCTGCGGGGCCCCCGCCAACACCAACTAACCCCTGAGGGGCAAAAGCTGTTGGGCTACGCTCGCCGAATGCTCGATCTCCACGCTGAGACCCAGGCGGCTTTTCATGGCGATGAATTGACTGGTCGCATCCGGTTAGGTGTTCCTGATGACTATGCCGCCAAGTACTTTACTCCGGTACTGAAACGATTTGCGCCATACCATGGCTCGGTGGAAATCGAGTTGGTATGTGAGCAGTCGACATTGTTGATACCCCGCGTTGAGCGAGGCGAATTGGACATGGCGCTGGTTTCGCGGGAGCATCCGCGTCATGGAGCGGTGTTGTTTCATGAGCCGTTGGTGTGGGTGGGATCGCCGCAGTTCGAGGTATGGCGACGCGACCCGTTGCCTATCGCGGTATATGAAAGCTCCAGTCTCGCGAAACGCTGTGCCATTAAAACGCTTGCACTGCAGGGGCGTCGCTATCGGGTGGTGTACGAAAGCTCCAGCGTGGCGGGTCAGGTCGCAGCCGTTGAGAGCGGGCTCGCCGTTGCGGTGTTGACCCAGTGCAGTACGCCAGACCATCTGGAGATCCTGGGGAGCGATCATGGCCTTGGTCCGCTGGAGCCAATGGAAGTCTCTGTCTACCGGAGCTGGGAATCACTGGGGTCTCCAGCCGTGAATAGCCTTTATGACCTCTTGGTACGGACACTCCGCCTGTCAGGCGGGTCCTAGACGGATTAGCGGGTATTGTGTCGTCGATGCCATCCGAACCATGAGCATTCCGACGTTCTCATGTCTGGAACGAGGTCCTGCACCAGCCGAGCGCGGCCTGAACCAGAAGTGGGCGGGCAGGCGGCTATCTGGCTGCTGGCATCGAACTTGAGCAGTGAAAAAAGTTAATAACCAGAAGGTCTTAACGTTCCCGCTTTATTGTGGCTCGGTCTATGCACAGGGGAAAACGCCTGTTCCAACCGTGAACCGACGTACCTCTGGAGACACAACGCATGAGCAAGTTCCTGGTTGTTTGCTCACTCTTCTGCGCCTGGCTGCTGCCCGCTACGGTGGTCCATGCCGACGATGACAAACTCTACTTCTACACCGAGAATTTCCCGCCCTATAACATGAGCGCCTCCGGTCGGGCGTTCGAGCACAAGCGAGACCATATAGACGGCTTGTGTACCGAAATGGTCAAGGCCATCATGGCCGAGACCGACCTGGAATACCGCATGAAGCTGCGGACCTGGGATTATGGATACCACCGCGTCCTGGACAAAACCAACCACGGTCTCTTCTGCACCACCCTGACTGACGACCGCAAGCCGCTGTTCAAGTGGGTGGGCCCGCTGACCCACAATCTGTGGACTCTGTTTGCCCGGGACGACAGCACGCTCCAGGTCAACAAGCTCAGCGATGTCAAAGGGCTGACAATCGGCGGCTACCGCAATGACGTCAAGGCGGTCTACCTGGAGAAGCATGGCTACAAGGTGTCGGAACTGGACAGCGACGAACTCAATCCCAAACGCCTGTCGCTGGGACAGATCGATGTCTGGCTGGCCGATCGGCTGGGTGGCCCCTACTTTGCCTCGCAGCAGGATGTGGAAAACATCAAACCGATCTTTTCCTTCAACAAGACCGACCTCTATCTCGCCATGAACCCGGAAACCCCGGACGCGATTGTGGATAAACTTCAGGCCGGCCTGGAAGCTATCCACAGCAATGGCCTGTACGAAGCGATCGAAGACAAATACGGCTTGTAACCGGGACGGCGGTTACCGGTTGGTGGGCCGCCGGGTCATGCGGGATACTCGCGATTTCACGTTTTTTTGCATCCAGATTCAGTGGTTTAACAGAAATTGATTTACAAAAACGAACAGGGAAGCTGACGCATTGCGCCCCGGCCTTGGGGTAGACTTTTTCCGTTTTTTATCATCCGGATCATTGGGCTCGCCATTGGACCCCCGGCCAGCTCGGGGAACAGACCGGTTCGCAGTGGTGGCCACCCGTGGTTTCGGGTGTCATTCCATGCGACGGAGAAGTACCCAAAATGCGAAAACTGCTAGCCCTGTGCCTGCTCTCTGCGTCCCTGCTGTCCCCGATGGGAGTCCAGGCTGCGGACAAGCTCTATTTCTACACCGAGAATTTCCCCCCGTATAACATGAGCGCTTCCGGCCGCGCGTTCGAGCACAAGGGGGAGGATATCGACGGTCTGTGCACCGAGATGGTCAAGGCCATCATGTCCCACACCGACCTCGAATACGTGATGAAGCTGCGCAACTGGGACTACGGCTACAACCGGGTCCTGGACAAGCCCAACCACGGTATCTTCTGCACTACCTACACCGAGGATCGCGCTCCGAAATTCAAGTGGGTGGGGCCACTGACCCATAACCTGTGGACGGTTTTTGCACCGCCGGGCAGCGACATCGAGATGGACGAACTGGAAGATGCCAAGGGCAAGACCATCGGCGGCTATCGCGGTGACGTCATGACCCAGTACCTGCTCAAGCGCGGCTACACCGTATCCCAGCTCGACAGCGACGACCTGAACCCCAAGCGTCTGGCACTGGAGCAGATCGACCTGTGGATCGCCGACCGTCTGGCCGGCCCGTACTTCGCTTCCCAGCAGGACGTTGAGGGCCTGGTGCCCGTCTATTCCTTCAACAAGACCGAACTCTACCTGGCCATGAACCCGGCCACGTCCGACGAGATTGTGGATGAATTGAAGGAAGCGCTGCGTCAGGTCCACGAATCCGGTATGTATGAAGCGATCGAGGACAAGTACGGCCTTTAATTCCTACCGTTTTTCCAGAAAAGCACCTGCGGGTTTTTGCCCCCAGGTGCTTTTTTGTATGCAATTTCCTGTTCTTGGATGGTGCATTGCTGTCGGGGGCTGCCCGCTCAGACTCCTTTAAAGACCGACTGGCGTTAATTCTGGGCTCGTTACGGAGTCCCTTATTTGTTTTCAAGTTTTTGTTTTGTAATTGTTTTTTCTTTTGGATTTAATAGTGGCACATGCACTGCATGCAATCCTTGAAAATATTTTTTCATGGAGCATGCAAAATGAAGCGTCGCGAATTCGTTAAAGGGGTTTCGGCCCTGTCGCTGGGTGCCAGTGTTCTGCCTTTGATGAAAGCCATTCCCGCCCAGGCTGCGGGGCAGGACACGGCCGTCGTTGTGTTCGGTGGCACGATCAACAGTCTGGATATCCACAGGAGCGGGACCAATCGCGACAGCTACCAGGTTGCGATCAACTGTTACGACCGGCTGGTAACCTTTGGTACCAAGACACTGGAGGACGGCTCCCTGTCCTACGATTACAGCGACGTACAGCCGGAGCTGGCCGAATCCTGGCATCTCAGCGATGACGGCACCGTGATGACCTTCCAGTTACGTAAGGACGCCACCTTCTGGGACGGCAAACCGGTCACGGCGCACGACGTGAAGTGGTCCTTCGACCGGGCGGTGTCCCTCGGCGGCTTCCCAACGGTGCAAATGAAAGCTGGGCGCTTTACCAGCCCCGAGCAGTTCGAGGCGGTGGACGACAAAACGTTTCGCATCACCCTGCCGTTTGCGTCGAAACTGTCGCTGCCGGACCTGGCAACACCGATTCCGATCGTCATCAACGCTACCGTCGCCCGGGCTCACGCTACCGACCAGGACCCCTGGGCGACTGAGTACCTGCATCGCAACCCGGCCGGTTCCGGGGCATTCCAGATCACTCGTTGGGATCCCGGACAGCAGTTGGTTTATACCCGCAACGAAGACTGGGCCAGCGGACCGCAGCCCGGCTTCAGCCGTGTGATTGTGCGTGAAATCCCGGCCCAGTCGACCCGTCGCGCCCTGATCGAGCGGGGCAACGTCTCGGTTTCCCAGAACATTCCCAACAAGGACGCCAGGGAGCTGGCGAGCAAGCCGGGCGTGAAGGTGGTCAGTACCCCGATCGAGAACTGCATCTATTCCCTGTGCACCAACCTGAACTTCGAGCCCTTCCAGGACAAGCGGGTGCGTCAGGCCATTGCCTGGGCCATTCCCTATCAGTCCATTTTTGAGCAGGCAGCCTACCAACAGGGCGTTCCCATGTGGGGAGGCTCCTCCTCTGTGGATAACATTGCCTGGCCCCAGCGTTCGCCGTACGACTACAACCTGGAGAAGGCGCGGGAACTGCTGGGCCAGACCGATTACAAGGACGGTTTTGAGGTGCCCCTGTCGTTCAGCCTGTCCCAGGCGGACTGGGCTGAGCCGGCTGCGCTGCTGGTCCAGCAGGGACTGGGCAAGATTGGAATCAAGGCCACCCTGGAAAAGATTCCCGGCGCCAACTGGCGCACCATTGCCCTTGTGGAAAAGAAACTGCCCCTGCACATGGAGAACTTCGGCGGCTGGCTCAACACGCCGGACTATTACTTCTTCTGGGCTTATATCAAGGGCAACCTGTTCAACTCCTACAACTACGACAACCCGGAAATGGCCCGTCTGGTCGAGCAGACCCTGGACATGCCCATGGACGATCCGCGCTACGCACCCAACGTTACCCGCATGATTGAGCTGGCGTTTGACGACATTCCGCGGATCCCCCTCTGGCAGCCGACGCTCAACGTGGCCTTGAATGCCGATGTGCAGGGCTACGAATACTGGTTCCATCGCCAGATGGATGTACGACCGCTGAAACCCGCCTGATTCCGTAAGGAGCCAATCATGTCCCTGGCATTGAAGAGCCGCCGGGTGGGGATGCGTCTGCTGCAGGCGATTCCCACGGTGTTCGGCATCCTGGTGGTCTGTTTCCTGCTGACTCGGGCGCTGCCGGGAGATCCGGCGGCGTACTTCGCCGGACAGATGGCGGACCAGGAGTCGATCGAGGCCGTACGCAAGAACCTTGGCCTGGACCAGCCACTGCCGGTCCAGTTCGTTGACTACGTCGGGGACCTGGCGCAAGGGGATCTGGGCACGGCCATCTCCACTGGCCAGACGGTGTCCGCCGAGCTGGCGACGCGACTGCCCGCGTCCCTGGAGCTGACCCTCGGAGCATTGTTGCTGGCCTTTCTGATTGCCGTTCCACTGGGTGTGATGGCGGCCACGCGCCCCAATACCTGGATCGATCACCTGTGCCGTTTCCTGGTGACTGCCGGGGTGTCGCTGCCCATTTTTTTCACCGGTCTGGCGCTGATGTACGTCTTCTATTACCTGCTGGGCTGGGCGCCGGCGCCCATGGGGCGGCTCGACATCTTCTATCTGCCGCCGGAGTCGGTCACCGGTTTCTATACCATCGACGCGCTGATTGCCGGTGACTGGGAGGTGTTCCGCGCTGCCCTGGCGCAGATGGCCCTGCCGTTGGTGACCCTGGCGCTGTTCGTGCTCGCTCCGATTGCGCGGATGACCCGGGCGGCGATGCTGCAGACCCTGGGCAGTGACTATGTCCGCACCGCTCGGGCCGCGGGACTGAGCGGCTGCCGTGTGCTGATCACCTACGCCTTCCGCAACGCATTGCTGCCGGTGGTGACGACGCTGGGCATGGTGTTCTCGTTTCTGCTGGGGGCCAACGTGCTTGTGGAAAAAGTTTTCGCCTGGCCGGGGATCGGCTCATTCGCCGTGGAAGCGCTGGTGGTCTCGGACTACGCCGCGGTGCAGGGCTTTGTCCTGTGCATGGCGCTGTTGTTCGTTGGTCTGAACCTGCTGATCGACGTCGTCTACACCCTGATTGATCCCCGTGTGGGCGAGGAGGCCTGATTCATGACCGCTGCAACGCCCGCCAAGCCGTCGGTGTCCGATCAACGGGCCCGTTCGGGCTATTGGGCGCACCTCAAGCACGTGATGGCCGACAACCCGATGACCGGCCTCGCGTTCGGATTGTTCGCCCTGTTCGTGCTGATGGCCATTCTCGGGCCGGTGCTGGTGCCCTTCGATCCGCTGGCCACAGGCGTGGGGCCGGCGCTTCAGGCGCCCAGCGCCAGTCACTGGTTCGGCACCGACCACCTGGGCCGCGATGTGTTTTCCCGGGTTGTCGTGGCCACCCGGCTGGACCTGCTGATTTCCGTATCGGCGGTGGCGATATCGTTCCTGATCGGATCCGTGACGGGGGCTTTCGCCGGCTACTTCGGAGGATGGACCGACCGCATCACCGGACGCCTGGTGGACACGATCATGGCGTTCCCGCTGTTCGTGCTGGCGATGGGGATTGTGGCTGCGGCCGGTAATACGGTGGAAAACATCGTCTACGCCACGGCCATCATCAACCTGCCGTTCTACGCCCGGATGGCCCGGGCCGAAGTGAGTATCCGCCGCAATGCCGGTTTCGTACAGGCGGCTCGGCTGTCGGGAAACTCGGAGCTGCGGGTGCTGTTCGGGCATGTGTTTCCCAACACCCTGCCGCCGATGATGGTGCAGATTTCCCTGAACATGGGCTGGGCCATCCTCAACGCCGCCGGCCTGTCGTTCATCGGGCTGGGCGTCCAGCCACCGACGCCGGAGTGGGGGATCATGGTCGCCGAGGGCGCCAACTTCATCATTTCCGGTGAATGGTGGCTGGCCCTGTTCCCGGGACTCGCGCTGATGCTGGCGGTGTTCACTTTCAACCTGATCGGGGACGGCCTGCGGGATCTGGTCGATCCCCTGCGCCGGACCTGAGGAGCCTGCGATGACGGAGACACAGCAAACGGTACCACTGCTGGACGTCCAGCGCCTGAGTGTGGACTTTTCCACACGTAACGGCATCGTGCGAGCTATCGATAACGTGTCGCTGGACCTCGCCAAGGGCCGGACGTTGGGCATTGTCGGCGAGTCCGGGTCGGGCAAGTCGGTGACGTCCTATGCCGTGATGCGGATTCTCGACCGCGCCGGGCGCATCGCCAACGGCCGCATCGTCTACGGCGGGATGGAGTTGCACAAAGCCCGGGAAAAAGACATGCGCGACCTGCGCGGGCGCGAGATTTCGATGATCTTCCAGAACCCGCGGGCCGCATTGAACCCTATCCGCAAGGTCGGCCAGCAAGTCGCCGATGTACTGATCCAGCACAGTCAGGCCACCCGTGGGGACGCTGTGCATAAGGCTGTGGATATTTTGCGGTCGGTAAAAATCCGCGATCCGGAAAAGCGTTTCCACGCCTATCCGTTCGAGTTGTCCGGCGGCATGTGCCAGCGGGTGGTCATTGCCATGGCCCTGGCGTGCCGGCCGCAATTGTTGATTGCCGACGAGCCGACGACAGGCCTGGACGTGACCACCCAGAAGGCGGTGATGGATCTGATTGTCGAGCTGACCCGCGAGTACGGCATGGCCACCATCCTGATTACCCATGACCTCGGGTTGGCGGCGGCCTACTGCGATCGCCTCGTGGTCATGGAGAAGGGGCGGGTTGTGGAAAAAAACGCGGCCGCCGAACTTTTCCACAACCCGCAACAGCCCTACACACGCCAGTTGCTGCAAGCCACCCCGCACCGGGATTCCCAGGTACGGGATCTGTTGCCGCCCGCCTTGCGGGCCCAGGCCCAGTCGTTGCCGACAGAGGTCCGGGTGGGAGACCCGCTGCTCGAGATCCGTCACCTGAAAAAGCAGTTCGGCAAGCCGGGTGCCGCGGGCGGCCATCTGGCGGTTAACGACCTGTCCCTGACCATTCGCGAAGGCGAAAGCCTGGGTTTGGTGGGCGAGAGCGGCTGTGGAAAATCTACTACCTCGGCGATGATCATGCGATTGCTGGATGCAACCTCCGGAGAAATCCGCTTTGCCGGTGAGGATATCGGTGCGATCTCCAGCGCCCGGTTCGCCGCGCATCCGTTACGCGGCAAGCTGCAGATGGTGTTCCAGGACCCCACCGACAGCCTCAATCCCCGCTGGTCCGCGGCCCGCTCCATCAGCGATCCGTTGCGTCGGCTCGGGCGAGGCTTAACCCGCGGCGATCGCGATCGGCGGGTGGAGGAACTGGCGGATCTGGTCGGCTTGCCGCGTCATCTTCTGGACCGTTTTCCTCACCAGCTGTCCGGTGGACAGAAAGCGCGGGTCGGTATCGCCCGGGCCATTGCCCTGGAGCCGCGCCTGTTGATCCTCGACGAACCGACCGCCGCGCTCGACGTCTCCGTCCAGGCGGTGGTACTCAACCTGCTGGAGGATCTCAAGCACCGGCTGGGTATGAGCTACCTGTTCATCAGTCACGACCTCAACGTGGTGCGCCTGCTGTGTGACCGGATTCTGGTGATGCAGAACGGCGCCATCGTCGAGCAGGGCGAGTCGAAGCAATTGCTGGACAACCCGGCCTCGGACTACACCCGCCAGTTGCTGGCGGCCATTCCTCATCCGCCCGAAAGTCGCAGGGAAGTAACCGACGTATGACTTCAGAACCCACCGTGCGCAAGGGAACCGTGGTGGACGCGATCGTCCAGACTTTGGCCGATGACATTGTCAGCGGCCGCCTGGTTCCCGGCACCAAGCTGGATGCTCAGGGCATGGCCGAGCGCTTTGGCGTCTCGCGGACGCCCATCCGGGAGACCTTCGGTCACCTGGCGGCGATGGGCCTAGTGACCCACCGTCCCAATCGCGGGGTGGTGGTGGCAACCCTGTCCCCCGAAGCGCTGACCGACCTGTACGAAGCCATGGCAGAGCTGGAGGCGGCCCTGGCGCGGCTGGCAACGCTGCGTATGAACCGGGAGCAGCGCGAACGCCTGCAACAGATCCATCGGGATTCGGTACACCTGGTGCGCGATGGCTGTACCGATGCCTACGCCCGCTTCAACCAGACGTTCCACGACCTGATCTTCGAGGCGGCGCAGAGCCCGCAGCTGCAGGACCTGGCGATCGCCACCCGCACCCGGCTGGCGCCATTCCGCCGGGCCCAGTTCCGGCTGCACAACCGCATGAGCCGTTCCTGGGAAGAGCATGAGGCCATCGTCCAGGCCGTCGTCGCGGGCGACGCGGATGGCGTGGCGCGGCTGATGCGCCTGCATGTCCAGACGGTCAGCGCCATGACGGCTGAGTTTGTTGCCGAGCACCGGCCGCCGGGACAGGCGTCCTCGGCGAGTGGGGCGTGACGCGATGACTTATCCACAGACCGCGATATCCACAGGGGGCGTGATTTGCACGCCCGATGCACGGGCCAGTGAATCGGGGTTGGCCATCCTTGACGCCGGTGGCAGTGCCATTGATGCGGCTCTGGCCGCCAGCGCCACGCTCTGTGCCGTTTATCCACACATGACCGGGTTAGGCGGCGACGCCATGTGGCTGCTCAGTGACGGGCACCGGGTGGACGCCATCCTGGGTCTCGGTCAGGCCGGCCAGCGCCTGCCGGATGGCGGCGGGATCAGCGAACGGGGGCCGGCGTCGGCCGCCACGACCGCCGGCGCCCTGCGCAGCTGGTCGATGGCCCACGACTGGAGCCGCCATCGCTGGCACTCGCGAATGACCTGGCCGGATCTGCTGGAATCCGCCATTGGGCTGGCGGAACAGGGCTGTGGCGTGTCCGCCAGCCAGGTGTTCTGGCAGCAGCAGCGTGCCGAGCTGATTGCCGACCTGCCTGACCTGCACAGGCTCTGCTACAACCGCGCAGGACATCTGCTCCACGAAGGCGACCGCCTGCGCCAGCCGCAATTGGCCGCGACCTTGCGTCGCCTGGCTGCGGCCGGTGTGGACGACTTCTACGACGGCGACATCGGTGACGCCCTGGCCGAGGGGTTTGCGGCCCTGGGCAACGGCCTGAACCGGACCGACTTGAGACGAACAGTGGCCCAGCGGGTCGAGCCGCTGCGTATTCGCTACCGGCAGGGCTCACTGTTTAATATACCGCCGCCCAGCCAGGGCCTGTACACTTTGCGCGCGCTGCACGCACTGGATCGCATCGACCTGGCCGGCCTGCCCAACCTGGGAGCCGATTACTATCACTACCTGGTCGAAGCCATCAAGCAACAGCTGGTGAATCGCAACCGCGAGCTGTGCGATCCGCGGTGGTCCGGGCTGGATGGCCTGTCTCAGTTATCCACAGCGCAGGCGGATGCCGACGTTGCTCGCATTGACCCCGGGCGCGCCGTCCACTGGCGGGAACCCGCGCAACCGGCGGACACGGTCTGGTTGGCCGCCAGCGACCGCAACGGACGTACCGCCTGCCTGATCCAGAGCCTGTTTCACGATTTCGGGTCCGGCTGTTTGGTGGGCGACACCGGCGTACTGTGGCTGAACCGGGCGGCGGGCTTCCATCCTGACCCGAAGCATCCAAACTGCTGGGCGGCGGGGAAGCGGCCCGCGCACACGCTGAACCCGTCCTGCTACCTGGCAGACGATGGCGAACAGCTTTACTTCGGCACCCAGGGCGGCGACGGTCAGCCCCAGACACAGATGGTACTGGCGACGCAACTGATCGACCATCGCCAGTCCCTGGAAGCGGCCCTTCACGCGCCGCGGTTTCTGCAGGGCCGCAGTTTCTTTGGCAGCACCGAGAACCTGAAACTGGAAGAGCCGGCCGGCCATGATGTGGCCAGGTCGTTGAGAGCACGAGGCCACGACGTGGAATGGCTGCCCGAACTCAGCCCGTTCTCCGGCCAGGCCGGGGCGATCCGGGTGCGTCCGAATGGCGTCCGGGAAGCGATGCATGATCCACGAGGCCAGGGAACCGGTCTGGGCCAATCCACTGAAACAATGGAAGAAAAACCATGATGGAAATGATTCTGGCCTGTTCCGGCCTGGGTATCGTGGCCGGCATCCTGGCCGGCATGTTGGGCATCGGCGGGGGCGTGGTCATCGTTCCGGCGCTGGTGATGATCCTGGCCGGTCAGGGCTTTCCCGCCGATTACATCGTGATCTCGGCGGTTGCCACCTCCCTGTGTACGATTATCTTTACGTCCATCTCGGCGGCCCGGGCCCAGATCAAACGCCAGGCCGTGGACTGGTCGATCTTCCGGCGCTGGGCCCTGCTGGTGGTCGCAGGCAGCTTCCTGAGCGGCTTTATTGCCGGTCAGTTGCCGCCGGTGGTGCTGGAGGTGGGCATTGCCTGCTTCCTGTTGCTGGTGTCGATCATCATGCTCAGCAAGTGGACACCCAATCCGTCCCGCTCGATGCCGGGGCCGGTCGGCACCTCGGTGCTGGGGCTGTTCAGTGGAACGCTATCGGGTCTGGCGGGGATTGGTGGTGGCAATGTGATGGTGCCGCTGATGGTGTTCTTTAACGTGCCCATGCAGCGGGCCGTGGCCACCTCCAGCACCCTGGGGCTGCCCCTGGCGCTGGTCGGGACCATCGGCTATGTGATCTCCGGCTGGAATACGACCATCACGGACGGGTCGCTGGGCTACGTTTACCTACCTGCCGCGGCGCTGATCGCTGGCTTTACCGTGATCACCGCGCCGCTCGGCGTGGCGTTGAGTCACCGCATTCCCGCGCCGACCCTCAAACGCTGTTTCGGTGCGCTGCTGTTCCTGGTCGCGACGCGGATGCTGATCAACGCGCTCTGACCCATCGGTTACCGGACCCGGTCGGCCGACGGATTCATTCCGTCAACTTATCCACACGCGCCGGGCTGCCGATGTAGAGGCTGGTGGTCCGCTGCGTGCGCGGGCCGCCGCTGCGGCTGATGCTGTGGACAGACACCACTGGCTCGCCCTGCGGTGGGGCGTAACGGCTGCCGTTTCCGGCGGCATCGCCGTTGCGCTCGCGGGAGAATTCGGTCCGTTCCCAGTCGGCACCCAGGCACTGCTGCACGAACTGATCGGTCTTCTGCCAGCGTTGCTCGGCGACCTCGGCGTTGGGGGCGTTAAGGTTGCAGGCATAGGCGGCGTCCGTCTGGTCCCAGGCCCAGATTTCACAATGGCCGCTGACCAGTTGTTCCTTGGCCCGGTACACGGTAAGCAGGTTGTAGCTCGAGGCCTTGCCGCGGTAGCTGGCAAAGCCGTCGGGATAGTCGGCGACCACAGCCTGCAGGCTGGCGCAGGGATCGTCGCTACCCAGGGAGACGGATTGCCAGCCGCTGCAACCGGCCAGCAGCGTACAGGACAACAGGCCGATCAGGCCGCAATGCGTGTGGATCATGGTCGACTTCCGTGTTGAACGTCTTGGTTGAGGACTTCGGCCACAGCTACGGCGTAATCCCGTGCAGCCGACTCCAGCGAACCCGGATTGACCGTGTTGGAGTAGAGCTCCCAGACCGATTGCCCGGAAGCGGTGTCGAACAGGGTGGTCTTGAGCACGTAGGTTCGCGTCTGTTCATAGTAACCCGGCGCCACAGTGGTATCCATGTAGGTCTGGGCGTGGGCGCCGAACCCCACACTGATCGGACGCTGGATCACCTGCATGGGCACGTAGTTCTGTTCGCCTTCCTCGCGCACCAGGGTCGTGATGAGGACACCGTCGGCACCGGCTCGCGCGGCCAGGTCGTTGACCGTCCGGGTCAGCCGCTCGGGATCGTCCCAGGTCAGGTCATCGTCCGCCAGGCGCGCTACCTCAAAACCCCGATCGATCAGCTTGGCGGCCAGGGTGCGTTCAATGGTGCGGCGGTATTCCTGATTGGCGGTGACCGCCAGGGTGATGATCGAATCGTAGGAGCCGGAGGGATCGCCACGGAGCTGACTGTTCTCGGTCACGGTTGTGGACGACGTGGGTTGCGGGCTGGAGCAGGCGCTGAGCCAGAGAACGCTGGCGAGCAGGCCGAGCAGGGGCCAGCTGTGGATAAGTCGGGTCATGGCGTGTCCTTGCGCTGAGGAAGAGAATCCAGACCCGAACGTTCGCCGCGGCGACGTTATCCACAGGCGGTCATGGTACGGGCTCGGCTTGTCGGATCCGGACGCTGGTCTGCCTTCTGTTTAGATGCAAAAACGCCAGGCGACAAGCCGGGGCACCTCGATTGCTGTCGGAATGTGGATTGTGACACATCGCCTGGCCGGCTTTCGGGGCCTGGGAAAAACCGGCCCAGTCCTTATCCGACCCGGGTCAGTGGGTCCTGCGATAAGGGCGTCAGTGCCTCGGTATTGGCACGGCTGCCCAGGAAGTCGGGGCGTGATTTGTTGCCGCAGAACGGCGCTTCAAGGCGGTTTTCCACACTGTTGTAGACGAAAAACAGATTACTGCGCGGCCAGGGGGACATGTTGGCGTTCGAGCCATGCAGCGTGTTGCACTCGAAAATGATCAGCGAGCCGGCGGGACCGGTGGGCGCCTGGATGCCCTGGCGGTCGATCATGTCGTTCAGGTCACCCTGGCTGGGCACGCCCAGTTCCTGCTTTTTCAGGGAGGATTGATAGTTGTCCTCCGGGGTGCGGCCGACGCAGGGGATAAACTGCCTGTGGGAACCGGGGACCAGCATCAGCGGGCCGTTGAACGGGGTGTTGTCCGTCAGGGCGATGGAAAAGCTGACGGCGCGCATGCGCGGCATGCCGTCTTCGGCGTGCCAGGTTTCGAAGTCCGAGTGCCAGTCGAAGCCCTTGCCGTGAAAACCGGGCTTGTAGTTGATGCGGGACTGGTGGATGTAAGCGTCGCTGCCCAACAATTGATGCACCATGTCGAGGATGCGTGGATCGCGGGTCAGGCGGTCGAAGCGGTCGGACAGCTCATGAATGCTGAATATCGAGCGGATTTCCTGCTTGCCGGGTTCGGTGATGGTGCCCTCGGACCGCAGGATCGCCTCGTCGTCCTCATACCGGCGCAGGTCCTCGCGGAATCTCCGGACGGTGGTTTCGTCGAGGAAGCGGTCGAACACCAGGAACCCGTCGCGCTCGTACCGGGCCAGTTCGGTTTCGCTCAGGGGGCCGTCCTGGCGGGCGCTGCCCTGGCTGTGGATAACCGGATCGAGCCGGTCGAAGCGTGCTTGTGGACGTTCCAGGCGGGTGGGATAAAAGTCGTCAGATCGAATGTCCATGATCGAACCTCCTACTTTTTTGCGAGCACGAAAGCTCAACGCGTGTTAGCGAATAACGTCGTGAGTCACCTCGTTGGCGAATGAATGCGTGAGTGAGGTTAGGGCGTTGGGGATAAGTTTCAACCCCCGGATTTCAAAACGAAAAATCCCGGCGCGGGCCGGGATCTGTGGATAACACAATGGAGTCGGGTTGACGGGCAGCCTGTGGATAACCGCCCGCCCGGCTCAGTGGGTAAAGGTCATGTCGTCCGCATTCAGCTGCATCAGGTTGCGGGTGGGGGTCAGCATGCTGGTGGCGTGGGCCTGGGCGCGGGGCAGCAGGCGGTCGTAGTAGAACTCCGCGGTGGCCAGCTTGGCGCGGTAAAAATCCTCGGACTCTTCGCCGCCTTTCTCCAGGCGTTCATGGGCCACCACCGCCATGCGCGCCCACATGTAGGCCATGGTCACGTAGCCGCTGAACATCAGGAAGTCGTGGGCGGCGGCGCTGATCACGTCCCGGTCCTTGCGCGCCGCCAGCATCAGGCGAACCGTCAGCAGGTTCCACTGGGCGGCCAGCTTGAGCAGCTCCCAGGCGTAGGGACGCAAGGCCTTGTTGGTCACGTGTTTGCGCGCGAAGTTGGAGACCCGCAGGGTGAACTCGCGCACCGCGCCGCCCTGGGTCATCAGCATCACCTTGCGGCCCAGCAGGTCCAGCGCCTGGATGCCGGTGGTGCCCTCGTACAGGGTGGCGATGCGGGTATCGCGCACGATCTGTTCCATGCCGTGCTCGCTGATGTAGCCGTGGCCACCGAACACCTGCATCCCCAGGTTGGCCGCCTCGTACCCCATCTCGGTCAGGAAGCCCTTGAGGATCGGGGTCAGGAAGCCGAGCTTGTCGTCGTAGGTCTCGACCTTCTTGTCATCGCCGTCCAGGTGACCTTCGACCATGTGGTCCGCCAGGCGCGCGGAGTAATAGAGCATGGCCCGGCCGCCCTCGGCGATGGCCTTCTGGGTGAGCAGCATGCGCCGCACGTCGGCGTGGTGGATCAGGCTATCGGCCACCTGGTCCGGTTCCTTCTTGCCGGACAGGGCGCGCATGGAGCGCCGGTCCCTGGCGTAGTCGAGCGCCCACTGGTACGACAGCTCCGCCGGCCCCACGCCCTGGATGGCGGTGCCTATGCGGGCCGTGTTCATGAAGGTGAACATGCAGTTCAGGCCTTCGTTCTCCGGGCCGATCAGGTAGCCGGTGGCGTCGTCGAAATTCATGACGCAGGTGGCGGAGGCCTTGATGCCCATTTTCTTTTCCAGGCTGCCGCAGCTGACGCCGTTGCGTTCGCCCACGCCACCGTCGGCATCCGGCAGGAACTTGGGCACGATGAACAGGGAGATGCCCTTGGTGCCCCTCGGGGCGTCCGGCAGGCGCGCCAAAACCACGTGGACGATGTTCTCGGTCAGGTCGTGGTCGCCGGACGAAATAAAGATCTTGGTACCGGTGATCCGGTAGCTGCCGTCGGCCTGGGGCTCGGCACGGGTCTTGACCTGGCCCAGGTCGGTGCCGCACTGGGGTTCGGTCAGGCACATGGTGCCGGCCCAGCGACCCTCGGTCAGGGGCACCAGGTAGGTTTGCTTCTGCTGATCGTCGCCGTGCAGCTGGATGGTGTTCATGGCGCCCAGGGACAGCCCCGGGTACATGCTGAACGACCAGTTGGCGGTGCCCATCATTTCCTGCTTGAGCAGACCCATGGAGGCGGGCAGGCCCTGGCCGCCAAGCTCTTCCGGCGCCGACAAACCCTGCCAGCCGCCCATCACGTACTGCTGGTAGGCCTCCTTGTAGCCGGACGGCGTGGTCACTTCGCCGTTTTCCAGCTTGCAGCCCTCGGCGTCGCCGGACTGGTACAGGGGGCTCAGGACTTCCTCACAGAACTTCGCGCACTCGGTGAGAATGGCGTCGACGATGTCCGGCGTCGCCTGCTCGCCGGCTTTGAGCGACGCGTAGTGTTTTGGATAGTCGAACACTTCATTCAACAGGAATTTGATATCGCGCACAGGCGCCTTGTAGGTCGGCATAGTCTCACCTTCCGGTTCTGAATAGCGGAATAAACGCTGCGTTGATCCATCGGACCAGGCGGTTGTGCTCGTTGTACGACAATCGCTGAGGGCTGCCATTGACGAAAACCGCCCGGGCCCCTGTCGGTTGAGTCAATTGGCCGAAATGACGGTGGCGTTTCGACTGGTCCGTCGGCGGTTCGGGGGCGTAATCGAAAAGCAATCATTGGCGATCAGAATTTTTTGAAGGTTCATGCATATGAGTGCACGCAAAGGTAATATGAGACGTCTGGGAGCACGGCTGGCACTGGTGGTTGCCCTGTTGATCACGGCCGGTTGCGTCAGTCCGTCCCTGAACGATTACGCCGGGCGCGAGCCGACACTCTCCCCGCGCGGATTTTTCAACGGCGCACTGACGGCCCGGGGCGTGGTCAAAGACTACAGCGGCACGGTCATCCGCACCTTCGACGCGGATATCGAAGCCAGTTGGGACAGTGCGGGTGTGGGCACGCTGGACGAGGTATTCCGCTTCGATGACGGCGAGGTGCAGACCCGCACCTGGACGCTGACCCCGGACGGCGATGGCTATCGGGCGACCGCCGGGGACGTGGTGGAACCGGGACACATGAGCTGGCGCGGCAACGCCATCCACATGAACTACGTGCTGCGAGTGCCGTACGGGGACGACACCATCGATGTCCGCATGGACGACTGGATGATTGCCGTCACGCCGGACACGGTGATCAACGAAACCCGCATGAGCAAGTGGGGCGTGACGGTGGGCGAGCTGGTGCTGGTGATCCAGCGGCGGAGCCCCTGAGGCCGCCCGGACCGATGGAAGGACGTTATGGGAAAACAGATCCTGATCGCAGTGGCCGTCCTGGTCATTGCCGCGGCCGGCGCCGGTGGCGTCTGGTGGCAGCAGCGCACCGAGGCGTCGGGCCAGCAGGCGGCCCGACCCGCCAGCAAGGTGAACGTGGTCTATCCGCGCATGGCCGAGGTGCAGGATGTGGTGGAATCCGTCGGTACCCTGCAGGCGCGTGAGGATGTGGTGCTCAGTGCCGAAGTCAGCGGTCGGGTGGTGGCGCTGGCTTTTAACGAGGGCGCCGCTGTGGATAAGGGGCAGCTGCTGGTCCAGCTCGACGACCGCCAGGCCCGCGCCGACCTGCAGGTGGCCGAAGCCCAGCTGCGCGATGCCCGCACCAAGTACGATCGCGCCTCGCGCCTGCAGGGCCGCGGCAGTATTTCCCAGTCCGAGGTGGACGAGTTGCGCACCGCCCTGAGCGTCGCGGAGGCCCAGCGTATCGCCGCCAGCACCCGCCTGGATAACCACCGCATCGGGGCGCCGTTTGCCGGTGTGGTTGGCCTCACCGATGTCAGTGTCGGCACCTACCTGGATGCCGGCGACAGCATCGCCACCCTGGATGCCATCGACCCGATGGAGCTGACGTTTTCCATTCCCGAGCGTTACCTGGGCCAGATCAGCATGGGCCAGACGCTGCGGGCGGGTACCGCCGCCTACGCCGGGCGTTCTTTCGACGGCGCCCTGTCGGAAATGGACTCCCGGCTTAACCCCCTGACCCGCTCGCTGCCGGTCAAGGCGGTGATCGACAACCCGGACGGTGTGTTGCGGCCGGGACTGTTCATGGCCGTGTCCCTGACCCTGGACACCCGCCGTGCGCTGGTGATTCCCGAGCAGGCGGTGATGACCCGCGGCGACAGCCAGTACGTCTTCCTCGCCGTGGACGGCCAGGCCCGGCGCCAGCCGGTGGAGCTGGGCACCCGCTCGCCCGGCCGGGTGGAAGTAGCCAGCGGCCTGAGCGAATCCGATGCCGTGGTCATTACCGGCCAGGATCGACTCAGCAGCGGCGACGCCGTGGAAGTCATCGAAGGCGAGAACGCCCTGATCGGCGGTGGCTGGCCGGACCGTCAGGAAGGCTGACCATGATCCTCTCCGATGTGTCCATCAAGCGACCGGTATTCGCCACGGTCATCAGCCTGTTGATCCTGGTGTTCGGCATCGCCGCCCTGCGCGGGCTCCCGGTGCGTGAATACCCCGACATCGACCCGCCCCAGGTGTCCATCGCCACCGACTACACCGGCGCGGCCGCGGAAGTGGTGGACACCCAGATCACCCAGGTGATCGAGGGTGCCATCAGTGGCGTCGAGGGTATCCGTTCCATCGAGTCCAGTACCGAGCAGGGCGAGTCCCGCACCTCCATCGAATTCACCACCGACCGCGACATCGACGTGGCCGCCAACGACGTGCGCGATGCCATCGCCCGGGTGGCCGACGAATTGCCGGACGAGGCCGACGCGCCGGTGGTGCGCAAGGCGGATTCCGACGCCCGCCCGATGATGTGGGTCACCCTGCAGAGCGACGAGTGGGACGCCGCCCAGCTCAGCGATTTCGCGGAGCGGGTGCTGGCCGACCGGCTGTCGGTGCTGGACGGGGTGGCGGACGTGCAGATCGGCGGCGAGCGCCGCTACGCCATCCGCGTCTGGCTGCAGCGGGAGAAGCTGGCGTCCCACGACATCACCGTGTCGGAGGTGGAATCGGCCCTGCGCGCCAATAACGTGGAATTGCCGGCCGGGTCCATTGAGTCCACCAACCGCGACTTCACCGTGCGCGCCGAGGGGCGCTTATCCACCGTGGACGAGTTCCGCAACCTGGTGGTCCGCCGCGACGGCAACGACCTGCTGCGCCTGGGCGAAGTGGCCAATGTGGTGATGGGGGTGGAATCCGATACCAGCCGCCTGCGCGCCAACGGCCGTACCGCTATCGGCATGGGCATCATCCGCCAGTCCAAGGCCAACACCGTGGCCGTGTCCGACCGGGTGCGGGCGGAAATGGAGCACATCCGCGAAACTCTGCCACCGGAAGTGTCGATCCGCCAGAGCTACGACGAGTCCATCTTCATCCGCGCCTCCATCCAGGAGGTGATGATCACGCTGGGCATCGCCATCTCCCTGGTCATCCTGGTGATCTTCGTGTTCCTGCGTTCCTGGCGCGCCACCCTGATTCCGGCGGTGACCATCCCCGTGGCGGTGATCGGCGCCTTCATCGGCCTGGGCATCATGGGCTTTTCCATCAACGTGCTGACGCTGCTGGCGATTATCCTCGCCATCGGCCTGGTGGTGGACGACGCCATCGTCATGCTGGAGAACATCCAGCGCCGCATCGACAACGGCGAACCGCCGCTGCTGGCGTCCTATCTGGGGGCGCGGCAGGTGGCCTTCGCCGTGATCGCCACCACCCTGACGCTGGTGGCGGTGTTCGTGCCCATTTCGTTCATGGGCGGCAACATCGGCCGGCTGTTCGGGGAATTCGGCTTTACCCTGGCCAGCGCGGTGATCGTCTCCAGCCTGGTGGCGCTGACCCTGGCGCCGATGCTCTGCTCCAAGTGGCTCAGGCACAGCCCGGAAACCGCCGAGGGCCATCGCCTGTGGGCGTTCTCCGAGCGTCTGTTCAACGGCCTCAACCGGGGCTACGAACGCCTGCTCAAATTCTCCCTGCGCCAGCCGGGCCTGGTCCTGGGGCTGGGCCTGGCGGGCATCCTGCTGTCGGCGGTGATTTTCCCCAGCCTGCCCCAGGAGCTGGCACCCACCGAGGATCGCGGCGTGATCATCATGCCCACCAAGGCGCCGCGCGGATCGACGGTGGAGTACACTGATCATCACGTGCGCCAGATCGAGGAACGCCTGTTGCCCTACATCGAAGAAGGTGTGGCGGACCGGTTGCTGGCCATCGTGGGTTTTCGAGAGGAGGCGGATAACGCCTTCCTGATCCTGGGGCTGACGGACTGGGCCGAGCGCGACATCAAGCAGCAGGACTTGAGTGCCCAGCTGTTTCCCAAGCTGGCGGAAGTGCCCGGCGTGCGCTCGGTGGCGGTCAACCCGCCGGGGTTGGGGCAGCGCGGTTTCAATCAGCCCATCGAGTTCGTGATCGGCGGGCCGGATTACGACACGGTGCAGGCCTGGAGCGAGGAAATCCTGGAACGGGCCAAGCAGAATCCCAATCTGCTCAACCTGGAGACCGACTTCGAGCTGACCCGGCCGGAGCTGCGGGTCAGCCTGGATCGCCAGCGTGCCGCCGATCTCGACGTTACCGTGCAGGATGTGGGCAACACCCTGCAGACCATGCTGGCTTCGCGGCAGGTGACCTCTTACATTGACCGGGGCCGGGAGTACGACGTGATCCTGCAGGCGGCGGACGCCGACCGGGCCACGCCGTCGGACCTGAACAACATCTTCCTGCGACCCCGGGACGGCGGCGAGCTGATTCCGCTGGGGGCGCTGGTCAACCTGCAGGAAATCGGCGCCAACCCGGACCTGCGCCGCATCGACCGGCTGCCGGCGGTGGTGATCAGCGGTTCGCTGGCGCCGGGCTACGACCTGGGGTCGGCCCTGGCCTACATGAACCAGCTGGCTGTGGATAACCTGCCGCCGGAGGCGCGCATTAGCTACAAGGGCCTGAGCCGGGAGTTCGAGGAATCCTCCAACGCCATCTACATCACCTTCGTGCTGGCGTTCATCATTGTCTTCCTGGTGTTGGCGGCCCAGTTCGAGAGCTGGATCCACCCGCTGATCATCATGCTGTCGGTGCCGCTGGCGGTCACCGGCGCGCTCATGGCCCTTTGGTGGTCCGGCATCAGCCTGAACATCTACAGCCAGATCGGGATCATCATGCTGCTGGGGCTGATGGCCAAGAACGGTATCCTGATCGTGGAGTTCGCCAACCAGTTGCGGGATGAGGGCCGTAGCGTCCACGACGCCATCGTCGAAGGCGCCATCCTGCGCTTCCGGCCGGTGCTGATGACCACCATTTCCACCATTTTCGGCGCGGTGCCGCTGGTGATCGCCACCGGCGCGGGCGCGGAAAGTCGGGCGGCCATCGGCGCGGTGGTGCTGGGCGGGCTGATTTTCGCCACCACGCTGACCCTGTTCATCATTCCGGTGCTGTACAACCTGATCGCCCGCTTTGCCAAGTCCACCAACGCGGTGGAAAAGGCGCTGGAGGCGGAAATTCGGGGGCAGGGGAGCACAGGCACCCTGGCCGGGTCGGTGCAGTCACCGCGGCGGGACGAGACCTGACGTTTTATCCACAGGTCCGGTTATTCACAGGCTGTCGGGGAAATCCAGCTGGCCGTCGAACAGCTCGTTGGGGTGCAGGTCGACGCAGAACACCTGGGTCGTGCCGTGGCGGGTGATGCTGGCCGACAGCGTGATGGTACGCACGGCATCCGGCAGGGCCACGTAGGGTCTGCTGACGTTGATCTTGCCGGGCTGCTCCAGCGCACGCCGGAAGTACTCCCGATGTGACCAGCAGGCGCCGCTCGACTGATAGAGCGGGTTGAATCGCGTGGTGTGGCGCACCCGCGTCTCGCTGGCCAGGCCGCCTTGCTGAATGCCGTCGGCATCCAGAATAAAGCAGCGCTTGATGCCGCGCCGTTTCAGCAGCCCCATGCAGGCATCGGCCAGGGTGTCGTGGCCGGCGATGCGCTGGCAGGCCTCCAGCACTTCCAGGCGCAGGCTGTCCAGGTAACCCGAATGCTGATAATCCGCCTGGCGGTTGTGGCGCTGGACCACCGCCAGGTGTTCGGCGAAGTCCAGTTCCGGGGCGGTGCGTGGTTTATCCAGCGGGGCCGGGTAGCCAAACAGGAAGCCCTGCAGCAGGTCCGCCCCGGTGGCCAGGGCAATGCGCGCCTGGTCCGGGGTTTCGATGCCTTCAATCAGCACCAGGCTGCCACTCTCCCGGATCAGGCTCACCAGCCCGTTGAGCAACTGTCGGGCGCGCAGGTGTACCTCGGCATTGACCAGCAGGCTGCGGTCGATCTTGATGATCAGCGGCTCCAGCTGCCACACCCGCTCGAAATTGGAATCACCGATCCCAAAGTCGTCCACCGCGATCTGGAAACCCCAGGCTCTGGCCCGCTGTACGAAGTCGAGCAGTTGGGCCTTGTTGTCGGTGGCGGTTTCCACCAGTTCCAGCACCACCTGGGCGGGATGCAGATCGTGGTCGAGACAGGCCTGCTCCAGGTGCGCCAACGCCTTTTCCGGCTGAACGCAGTTGGCAGGGCTGATGTTGAGGAACAGCCAGGTGTCGGGTTGGTGCTGGGTGAAGGTCCTGATGTGCAGCGACTGCAGACGCCGGTCCAGGCATTCGGTCTGGTGCAGCGCCTCAGCCTGCTGGAACACCTCAAGGGGAGCGATGGCTTCGCCGTCACGGTTGGCGCGCATCAGTGCTTCGTAACCCACCAGACGCTGGTGCGTGGGACTGAAGATGGGCTGGAACACGGATGTGTAGTCATAGTCCCGCAGTGGCTGGCGGGTGGTGCGGTTGAACGTGGCTTTCAGTGAAGCGACATACGACATGGATGCTCTCTTAGTGCCGGACAACACCGGTTCCGGTCACACGGCGCAGGCAAGGCACTCCATCGCGCTCTGTTGTGTTTTGGGTGTTCGCTTTGATCGTGCCGGGCATATCGTCCAATGCTCGTCCTGAGATGGGATGACATGACGGGTTTCCCAACCGATAACCAATGCGAACGCCATGCCACGGTGATCAAACTCTGACGGCGCCCGCGCCATTCGGGTGTCAAATAAACGTTGTCTGGTGTGTCAGACGCTGAATTCTGTCCGCAAATGCATTTTTATGGTGCGACTGCCTCTGATGAGTGCGGGCGCTGATCGTCCGGCCGGGCGTGAGTTGCGGCGGCGCAGGCGTTACCGCACACTCCTGCGTTGAAAAAAACGGACTTTCCGGCCTTGACGGCCCCTGAAAAAGAAAACAAAGGACCACCACGCATGGCGGATCAAAGCCAGTTCCGGCTGATGGGGCAGCGACGTTTCCTGCCGTTCTTCCTGACCCAGTTCCTGGGCGCCCTCAACGACAACTTCTTCAAGAACGCGCTGCTGTTCCTGATCACCTACGGCGTGGCGCGCGGCCTGCTGGGGTTATCCACAGACGTGGCGGTGAACCTGGCGGCGCTGCTGTTCATCCTGCCGTTCGTCCTGTTTTCCGGCATTGCCGGGCAGGTGGCGGACAAGTACGACAAGGCGCGGGTGATTCGCTGGGTCAAGGCGGCGGAGATCCTGATCATGTTGGTCGCTGCCGTGGGTCTCTGGCAGGGCTGGTACGAGGTGATGTTCCTCCTGCTGTTCCTGATGGGCACCCAGTCGGCGTTCTTCGGGCCGGTGAAATACGCCATCCTGCCCCAGGTGCTGCGGGACGACGAGTTGGTCGGCGGCAACGCCCTGGTGGAGATGGGCACCTTCGTCGCGATCCTGCTGGGCATGCTGTTGGCGGGCGTGGTCATGGTCGGCGCCGACGCGGTGCACTGGATCGCCATCGGCGTGCTGGTGATGGCGGTGCTGGGGTATCTGGCGGCGCGGCAGGTGCCGTCGGCATCCGCCGCCTCGCCGGACCTGACGCTGCGCCTGCAGCCGCTGCGGGAAACCTGGCGCCTGATCGGCATCGCCCGGGAAAACCACGCCGTGTTCCAGGGCATCCTGGCCATTTCCTGGTTCTGGTTCCTGGGCGCGGCCTATCTGACCCAGTTCCCCAACTTCGCCAAGGTCGACCTGTTGGGGGACGAAACCGTGGTGACCCTGCTGCTGGCGGTGTTCATCATCGGCATCGCCCTGGGCTCGATGCTGTGTGAGAAGCTCTCCGGCCACCGGGTGGAGCTGGGCATTGTGCCCATCGGGTCGCTGGGCCTGAGCCTGTTCGGGCTGGACCTGTACTTCAGCGTGCCGGCGGCGCCAGTGGAATCCACATGGATGAGCCTGTTGACCAGCGCCTCCGGTCTGCGGGTGCTGGCGGATCTGCTGGGCGTTGGGCTGTTTGGCGGCTTTTTCATCGTGCCGCTCTACGCGTTCGTTCAGCAGCGGGCCGAGGCCGCCAAGCGGGCCCGGGTGATCGCCGCGCTGAACGTGATCAACGCCCTGTTCATGGTGGTCAGTGCGCTGGTGGGCGCCCTGATGCTGGGCCCGTTAGGGCTGAGCATTCCCGAATTCCTGCTGGTGCTGTCCATTGCCAACCTGGTGGTGGCCGGTTATGTCTACGCCCAGGTGCCCGAGTTCGCCCTGCGTTTCATCATCTGGTGCCTGTCGCACACCATTTACCGGGTCCGTCACGAGGGGCTGGAACACATTCCGGACGAGGGGCCGGCGATCCTGGTCTGCAATCACGTGTCCTACACCGATCCCCTGGTGATCGCCGGCGCCGTGCGGCGTCCGGTGCGGTTCATCATGGACGAGCGAATCTTCCGCTCGCCGTTGCTGGGCTGGTTCTTCCGTCTGGCCCAGACCATTCCCATTGCACCGCGCAGCAAGAAGCCCGAGGTCTACGACGCGGCCCTGCAGAAGGTGGCGGAGGAACTGGAAGCGGGCAACGTGGTGTGCATTTTCCCGGAAGGCAAACTCACCACCGACGGCGAGATTGACCGCTTCCGCCAGGGCATCGAGACGCTGGTGGAGCAGACCCCGGTGCCGGTCGTGCCCATGGCGTTGCAGGGGCTCTGGGGCAGCGTATTCAGTCACAAAGGCGGTACCGCTGGCACCCATCCACCCAAGCGATTCTGGTCGCGCATCGGGCTGGTGGCCGGGCCAGCCTGGGAACCCGGACGGGTGAGCGCCGCGGGCCTTGAGGACGCGGTGAAAACCCTGCGTGGAGGGCGGGCCTGAGTGGTCCCGGCGGGTAAGCGTTTACCCCCATGCCGATCGCCGCTTTTCGGTCGGGGGCGTTTGTGCGGAGGGCACGCCCGGGGTTGTGGATAAAAGCATGAATAACCTTGAAGAAGTCGTGAGAAAGTGACTTTTTATTTTATTTATATCAATGATTTATTGTTGTTATTTGGCCGTTTGGGACTTGGCCGCAGTGTGGATAAGTTTTTTGAAAAGTTTTCTCAGGTGCGCCTCACAACCAGTTGAGCCGCCAAGCAATTTTTGCGAATTGAAAGGTGTTTATTCCCAAAGGCTCTAAGGGCTGGTTAAAAAGTATTCAGAACCCCTGCAATTTGCCCGGCGTAAGCGGTATACTTCGCACCCATTTTGTTCAGGAACTTCTGGCTGAATCAGAGGTTCCCCATTCCCATGAGGTGTATTGTGGAGTTCCCGGATCGTTTCGATGTCATCGTAATCGGCGGCGGCCATGCCGGTACCGAGGCTGCCCTGGCGGCCGCGCGGATGGGATCCCGTACGCTGCTGCTGACCCACAACATTGAGACCCTGGGCCAGATGTCCTGCAACCCCGCCATCGGCGGGATCGGCAAGAGCCATCTGGTCAAGGAGATCGACGCTCTCGGGGGCGCCATGGCGCAGGCCACGGATCTGGCCGGTATCCAGTTCCGGGTGCTCAATTCCCGCAAGGGACCGGCGGTGCGCGCGACCCGCGCCCAGGCCGACCGCGTGCTCTATAAAGCCGCCATCCGCGAGGTGCTGGAAAACCAGCCCAACCTGACCATCTTCCAGCAGGCCGCCGACGATCTGATCGTCGAAGGCGACCAGGTGCGCGGCGTGGTGACCCAGACCGGTATCCGCTTCAGCGCCGCCAACGTGGTGCTGACCACCGGCACCTTCCTGGGTGGGGTTATCCACATGGGGCTGAAGAACCACGCCGGCGGCCGTGCCGGCGATCCCCCCGCGATTGCCCTGGCACAGCGCCTGCGCGAACTGCCGTTCAACGTCGGTCGCCTGAAAACCGGCACGCCGCCGCGCATCGACCGTCGCAGCGTCGATTTCTCGGTGATGCAGGAACAGTGGGGGGACGACCCGACCCCGGTCATGTCCTTCCTGGGCTCCCGCGACCAGCACCCGGAGCAGGTGTGCTGCTACGTGACCCGCACTACCGAGGAGACCCACGACATCATCCGCAGCGGCTTTGACCGCTCGCCCATGTTTGCCGGCGACATCGAGGGCGTGGGCCCGCGCTATTGCCCGTCCATCGAGGACAAGGTGAACCGCTTCGCGGACAAGGACTCGCACCAGATTTTCGTCGAACCGGAAGGCCTGACGGTCAGCGAGCTGTACCCCAACGGCATCTCCACCAGCCTGCCGTTCGATATCCAGCTCAAGGCGGTGCGTTCGATCCCGGGCTTCGAGAACGCGCACATCACGCGTCCCGGCTATGCCATCGAGTACGATTACCTGAACCCGCAGGACCTGCGCCACACGCTGGAAACCAAGTTCATCGGCGGGCTCTACTTTGCCGGTCAGATCAACGGCACCACCGGCTACGAAGAGGCCGGCGCCCAGGGGCTGCTGGCGGGCATCAACGCTTCGCTGCGGGCGCAGGAAAAAGACCCCTGGTACCCGCGCCGGGACGAGGCCTATCTGGGCGTACTGGTGGACGACCTGATCACCATGGGCACCTCCGAGCCGTACCGCATGTTCACCAGCCGTGCGGAATACCGTCTGATCCTGCGCGAAGACAACGCCGACCTGCGCCTGACCGAGACCGGCCACAAGCTGGGTCTGGTCAACGAGGACCGCTGGCAGCGGTTCAACACCAAGCGCGAGGCCATCGCCACCGAGCGTCAGCGTTTGGACAAGACCCACGTGCATCCGAACACGCCGGAAGCCGAACGGGCCAACCAGTACCTGAACAAGGCCCTGCAGAAAGAGCACACCCTGGCGGATCTGCTGCGCCGGCCGGAAATCACCTACGCCCACATTGCCGAGATCAGTGGCGAACAGGCGGAAGAGATCGTCGCCGGCCAGGTCGAGATCGAGGTGAAGTACGAAGGGTACATCTCGCGCCAGGAGGCGGAGATCGATCGCCTGCGCCGCAACGAGAACCTGCCGCTGCCGACCGATCTGGATTACGACGCGGTGGGCGGTCTGTCCAACGAAATCAAGCAGAAGCTCAAGGATGTGCGCCCGGAAACCGTGGCCCAGGCCTCACGCATCCAGGGCGTGACGCCGGCGGCGATTTCCCAGTTGCTGGTGCACCTCAAGAAGCGGGATCTGCTGCGTAAGCAGTCCGCATGAGCGGCGCGGTCGACAACGCCTGGCCCAGGCAGTTGCGGGCCGGGCTCGACGAGCTGGGGCTGGAACTGGACGAGGCCGTCCAGCAGCGCCTGCTGGACTTCCTGGGGCTGCTGCAGAAGTGGAACCGCGCCTACAACCTGACGGCGGTGCGCGAGCCGCACGAGATGGTGTCGCGCCAGTTGCTCGACAGCCTGGCGATCCTGCCCTATATCAAGTCGGAACACCTGCTCGACGTGGGCGCCGGTGGCGGGCTGCCGGGCATTCCGCTGGCCATCGTCTGTCCCGGGCGGCAGTTCACCCTGCTCGACAGCAATAGCAAGAAAACGCGATTCCTGACACAGTGCGTGCTGGAGTTGGGGCTGGATAACGTCACCGTCATCCACGCGCGTGCCGAAGATTTCCGGCCCGGGCAGGGGTTTGAGCAGATCACCTCGCGGGCGTTCACTGCGCTGGAGAATCTGGTGGCCTGGTGCGGGCACCTGTTGGCGCCGGACGGCCACTTCCTGGCGATGAAGGGGCAGTATCCCACCGAGGAACTGGAAGCCATGCCGGCGGACTGGCGGCTGGATCGCAATGTCGAGCTGGCGATTCCCGGTTGTGAGGGGGCACGTCACTTGCTTATCATTGATCGCGTTCGGACGACAGGAGGCTAACCATGGCGCGAATCATCGCGGTCACCAACCAGAAGGGCGGCGTGGGCAAGACCACGACCTGCGTCAATCTGGCGGCCTCCCTGAGCGCCACCAAACGCCGCGTGCTGCTGGTGGACATGGATCCCCAGGGCAACGCCACCATGGGCAGCGGCGTGGACAAGAACGCGCTGGCCCTGTCCGGCTACGACGTGCTGACCAAGCGCCAGTCGGCGGCGGATGTCATCATCCACGCTGACGCCTCCGGCTTCGACATCCTGGCGGCCAACGGCGACCTGACCGCGGCGGAAGTGGAGCTGATGAACGAGATCGGTCGCGAGCACCGCCTGCGCCTGCAGCTCAACAGCGTGCGCGACCGTTACGATTTCATTCTGGTGGATTGCCCGCCGTCGCTGAACCTGCTGACCGTGAACGCACTGTCGGCGGCCGACAGCGTGCTGATCCCCATGCAGTGCGAGTATTACGCGCTGGAAGGCCTGGCGGCGTTGATGAACACCGTCGAGCAGATCCAGGAGACGGTGAACCCGGACCTGGAACTCGAAGGCATCCTGCGGACCATGTACGATCCGCGCAACAGCCTGACGCTGGACGTCTCCGCCCAGCTCAACGAGTACTTCGGCGACAAGGTCTACAAGGCCGTGATCCCGCGCAACGTGCGGCTGGCGGAAGCGCCCAGCTACGGGGTGCCGGCGCTGAAGTACGACCGCACTTCCAAGGGCGCAATTGCCTACCTGGCGCTGGCCGGCGAAATGGTCCGGCGCAACGGGCAGCAGCGCAAGACCCAGCCGGTGGCGGTGTAATGCCCGACCGGACTGAGGCTTCGATGACTCTGACAGAAGAATGACGGACAAGATGGCGGCGAAAAAACGAGGATTGGGCGAACGCGGACTGGGCGCCTTGCTGGCGGGCTCGAAGGTCAACCTGGATGGCGACGAGATCCGTGAGCACGACGGCGAGCTGCGGGACATCCCCGTCGACCTGATCCAGCGCAGCCGCTACCAGCCGCGCCGGGACATGGACCAGGACGCGCTGCAGGAACTGGCCGACTCCATCCGTCAGCAGGGTGTGATGCAGCCGGTGGTGGTGCGTCCGCTGGCGGAAGGCCGTTTTGAGCTGATCGCCGGCGAGCGGCGCTGGCGCGCGACCCAACTGGCCGGACTGGACCAGATCCCTGCCATCATCCGCGATGTGCCGGACGAAGCCGCCATCGCCATGGCGCTGATCGAGAACATCCAGCGCGAGAACCTCAACCCCATCGAAGAGGCCTTCGCCCTGCAGCGCCTGCAGGAAGAGTTTGGCCTCACCCAGGCCCAGGTGGCAGAGGCGGTGGGTAAGTCCCGCACCACCATCACCAACCTGCTGCGTCTTATCGGCCTGACCGAGGACGTGCGGGTGATGCTTGAGCACGGTGATCTGGAAATGGGGCACGGTCGCGCCATGCTGACCCTGCCGCCTGAACTGCAGGGCCAGGCCGCACGTCAGGTCGTCTCCAAATCCCTCTCCGTGCGCCAGACCGAAGCCCTGGTGCGCAAGCTGCAGCAGGAATCGCCAAACCAGAAAGCCGGTGCCAAGCCGGCGCTCGATCCCAATATCCGCGCCCTGCAGGATGACCTTGCCGAGCGCCTCGGGGCCCGTGTAGCCATCAGTCACGGCCAGCGTGGTAAGGGCAAACTGGTGATCGAATACAGCAGCCTCGACGAGCTGGATGGCATCCTGGGCCATATCAAGTAAGTCGCCGTTTCCCGCTATTTCCTGAATGTTCTGTGAAAAACACTACATGTTGTGGGTGAATGAATTATCCACAACCATGGGTGCCATTTCTTCGTGCGCGCTGTATCGCAGGTGCTCGTTAACTGGGCAGATTTGTTGATTCGCCCATTTTGAAAACATATAATCTGCGGCGCTTATGCAGGTGGATTGGTAATCAGAAACGGCCATTATTTTCTCGGGACGGGCATGGCAAAAGCTAAAAAAAACGGTATCTACCGTCCCCCCGTTCTCCGATGGCTACTGTTCCAGGCCGGCGTTGTCTTGTTTATGGGTCTGGTTTTTCTGTTCAAAAGTAAGGTTGCCGGTTATTCCGCCATTCTGGGAGGCTTTATCTTCGTTCTCCCCAACACGTTTTTCGCCCTCAAGGCATTTCGCTATGCCGGGGCACGGTCTGCCAGGCAGACGGTCAGTTCGTTTTATCAGGGAGAGGCTGGAAAGCTTGTCCTGTGCGCCATCCTGTTCACGATGGCCTTTAAATGGATTCAGCCACTTGATGTGGCAGCACTTTTTTTAACATTTGCGATCATGCTGGTGACAAACTGGCTGACGCCTCTCATCATGAGCGGCGGACCGCAGCGACGCTAACAGGACTCGAGAGACTACTATGGCAGGCACTGCATCAGAATACATCGTGCACCATCTGCAGAACTTGACGTATGGCAAGTTGCCCGCAGGGTACGAGCGTGCAGACGGCACCGTGTTGAACGAATCCACCTGGACCATGGCGCACAACGGTCAGGAAGCCTCCGACATGGGCTTCTGGGCGCTGCATGTGGATTCCCTGGGCTGGGCCGTTTTCCTGGGTGTTGTCTTTCTGGTGATCTTCCGCATGGCGGCCAAGCGGGCGACCTCAGGTCAGCCCAGCGGCCTGCAGAACTTCGTCGAAGTGATGGTCGATTTCGTCGACACGAGCGTCAAAGAGACCTTCCACGGCCGCAACAAGGTGATCGCGCCGCTGTCGCTGACCATCTTCTGCTGGGTCTTCCTGATGAACCTGATGGACCTGGTGCCGGTGGACTTCCTGCCCCAGCTGTTCCATGCCGCCGGCGTCGAATACATGAAGGTGGTACCGACCACCGACGTCAACGTGACCCTGGGCATGTCCCTGTCGGTGTTCGCGCTGATCATTTTCTACAGCCTCAAGGTCAAGGGCCTGGGGGGCTTCCTGGGTGAGCTGACCCTGCATCCGTTCAGCTCCGACAACTTTTTCCTGAAGGTCCTGCTGATCCCGGTCAACCTGCTGCTGGAAGGCGTCAGCCTGCTGGCCAAGCCGGTTTCGCTGGCACTGCGTCTGTTCGGTAACCTCTACGCGGGCGAGCTGATCTTCATCCTGATTGCACTGCTGCCGTTCTGGGCACAGTGGGCGCTGTCCGTGCCCTGGGCCATTTTCCACATCCTGATTATCACGCTGCAGGCCTTCATCTTCATGATGCTGACCATCGTGTACCTGAGCATGGCGCACGAAGATAATCACTAAAACGCTTTAAACCGAAAACCCATAACTTGAAACCTACTAACTGAAAACTGGGAGTTATCATGGAAACTGTAGTTGGAATGACCGCGATTGCCGTTGCTCTGCTGATCGGCCTGGGTGCCCTGGGTACTGCGATTGGCTTCGGTATCCTGGGTGGCAAGTTCCTGGAAGGCGCCGCGCGTCAGCCGGAAATGACCCCGATGCTGCAGGTCAAGATGTTCATCGTTGCCGGCCTGCTGGACGCCGTCACCATGATCGGTGTTGGTATCGCGCTGTTCTTCACCTTCGCCAACCCGTTCGTCGCTCAGGTCGGTTAATGAATCGCCTCGCAAGAGGCGATTTCCGATTTTGAACGAGCTCTATACGACAGGCGAGAGGTGAAGACGTGAACATTAATTTGACGCTGATCGGTCAAGCAATCGCGTTCTTTATCTTTGTCGTCTTCTGCATGAAGTACGTCTGGCCGCCGATTATGGCCGCCATGCAGGAGCGTCAAAAGAAAATTGCCGATGGTTTGGCTGCCTCAGAGCGCGCCTCACGTGACCTGGAACTGGCTCAGGAAAAAGCTGCCCAGGAACTGCGTGAAGCCAAAGAGCAGGCCGCTGCGCTCATTGATCAGGCCAACAAGCGCGCCAACAGCATTGTGGATGCTGCCAAGGACGACGCTCGCAAAGAAGGCGAGCGCCTCGTTGAGCAGGCCCGCTCGGAAATCGAGCAGGAACGCAATCAGGCCCGCGAAGCCCTGCGTGCAGAAATCGCGGCCATCGCGATTGCCGGCGCAGAAAAGATCCTGGAGACCTCTGTCGACGCTGACAAGCACAGCGAAATGCTGAACAAGCTCGCAGCGGAACTCTAAAAGAGGTTCATCATGGCAGAACTGACAACGCTAGCCCGGCCTTATGCGAAAGCCGCGTTCCAGGCCGCTCAGGACCAGAATCAACTGGCCGAGTGGGCGGAATCGCTGGCTTTTGCTGCACAGGTCGCGTCTGACAGTGACGTGCGTCAGCTTCTGGGTAATCCGAATGTGCCCGAAGCGAGCAAAGCTGAGTTTCTGATCGACCTCTACGACGGCTCAGTTTCCGAGCAGTTCAGGAATTTTGTATCCCTCCTGTCCGAAAAGCGGCGCCTGGCGCTGCTGCCGGAAATTGCCGAGCTTTACGACACCTACCGTGCCGAGATCGACCGCACCGTGGATGTCGAGGTGAGCGCGCCGTATGAGATGACAGATGAGCAGAAGCAGACGCTCAGCCAGGCACTGTCAAAGAAACTGGATCGCAAAGTGAGCCTTTCCAGCAAGGTCGAGCCCGCCCTGATCGGGGGAGTGCTGATCCGCGCCGGCGATATGGTTATCGACGCCTCTGTACGCGGAAAGATCGCGCAGCTGACCGACGCTCTGGGCTCCTGATTTCTGCACAAGGTTTGAGGATAAAGGCATGCAGCAACTGAATCCATCCGAGATCAGTGACATCATCAAGAAGAGGATCGAGAAGCTCGATATCTCTTCCGAAGCACGTAACGAAGGTACCATCCTGTCGGTTTCCGACGGCATCGTGCGTGTCCACGGTCTGGCCGACGTCATGTACGGCGAGATGATTGAATTCGACAACGGCATCTTCGGCATGGCGCTCAACCTTGAGCGTGATTCCGTCGGCGCGGTTGTCCTGGGTGATTACGAAGGTCTGGAAGAAGGCGGCAAGGTCCGCTGTACCGGTCGTATCCTGGAAGTCCCCGTGGGTAACGAGCTGCTCGGTCGCGTCGTCGACGCACTGGGTAACCCGATCGACGGCAAGGGCGAGCTGGGCACCGACAAGACCGCTCCGATCGAGAAAGTGGCGCCGGGCGTTATCGCCCGTCAGTCCGTTGACCAGCCGGTCCAGACCGGTCTGAAAGCCATCGACACCATGGTGCCGATCGGTCGCGGTCAGCGTGAGCTGATCATCGGTGACCGTCAGATCGGTAAGACCGCCGTCGCCATCGACGCGATCATCAACCAGAAAGACAGCGGCATCAAGTGTATCTACGTTGCCGTCGGCCAGAAGCAGTCTTCCATTGCCGCCGTTGTGCGCAAGCTGGAAGAACACGACGCCATGGACCACACCATTGTTGTGGCCGCCGGTGCCGCTGATCCGGCCGCCATGCAGTTCCTGGCCCCGTACGCCGGTACCTCCATGGGTGAATACTTCCGCGACCGCGGCGAAGACGCCCTGATCGTGTTCGACGACCTGTCCAAGCAGGCCGTGGCGTATCGCCAGATCTCCCTGCTGCTGCGTCGTCCGCCGGGCCGTGAAGCCTACCCGGGTGACGTGTTCTACCTGCACTCACGTCTGCTGGAGCGCGCTTCCCGCGTGAACGCGGAATACGTCGAGCAGCTGACCAACGGCGAAGTGAAAGGCCAGACCGGTTCCCTGACGGCGCTGCCGATCATCGAGACCCAGGCGGGTGACGTATCGGCGTTCGTACCGACCAACGTCATCTCCATCACCGACGGTCAGATCTTCCTGGAAACCAACCTGTTCAACTCCGGCATCCGTCCGGCGATGAACGCGGGTATCTCGGTTTCCCGGGTCGGTGGTTCCGCCCAGACCAAGATCATGAAGAAGCTGGGTGGCGGTATCCGTCTGGCCCTGGCCCAGTACCGCGAACTGGCGGCTTTCGCCCAGTTTGCGTCGGACCTGGACGAGGCGACCCGCAAGCAGCTTGAGCATGGTCAGCGGGTAACCGAACTCATGAAGCAGAACCAGTACAGCCCGATGTCCGTGGCTGAAATGGGTACGGTTCTGTATGCAGCGAACGAAGGTTTCCTCGACGACGTTGATGTCAACAAGGTGGTTGCATTCGAAGCCGCCCTGCTGGACTGGATGCGCAGCGAACAGGCTGAGCTCCTGGCCAAGATCAACGAGAAGGGCGATTACAACGACGAGATCGCCTCAGGCCTGAAAGCTGCAATCGAGAAATTCAAGACCACTCAGACCTGGTAAGACGCCGGCCCGCCCCAAGGCGGGCCCAGTCAGTTCAGGCTCGAGTGTCTAACTTGAAAAGGCAGTGAGTTATGGCCGTCGGAAAAGAAATACGTAACCAGATCTCCAGCATCAAGAGCACGCAGAAGATCACCTCCGCCATGGAAATGGTGGCGGCGTCCAAGATGCGTAAGGCTCAGGAACGCATGCAGGCCACGCGCCCGTATGCGGACAAGATGCGGCAGGTCATCGGGCACATCGCACGCGCGAATGCCCAGTATGTGCATCCGTTCATGGTCGAACGCGACGTCAAGCGCGTCGGCTATATCGTGGTGTCCTCAGACCGGGGCCTCTGTGGTGGTTTGAACATCAACCTGTTCAAGACCCTGGTCCGGGATATGCGGCAATGGAAGGAAAAGGGCGTGGACGCCGATCTCTGTGCCATCGGCCAGAAAGGCGCCTCCTTTTTCCGCAACTACGGCGGCAACGTCATCGCAGCACTGACCCAACTGGGGGACACCCCGGGTGCCGACCAGCTGATCGGTAACGTCAAGGTCATGCTCGATGCCTTCGCCGAAGGCAAGATCGATCGTCTGTACCTGGTGTCGAACGAGTTCGAGAACACCATGACGCAGACGCCGAAGGTTGATCAGCTGCTGCCGTTGCCGGCGACTGAAGACACTGATGAAGACGTCAAAAAGAACCAGTGGGATTACATCTACGAGCCAGATGCCCGGCCGATTCTCGATGGTCTTCTGACACGTTATATCGAATCTCAGGTTTATCAGGGTGTGATGGAGAACCTTGCCTGTGAACAGGCGGCGCGGATGATTGCGATGAAGAGCGCCACCGACAACGCGGGCAACATCATCGACGACCTGCAGCTGGCCTATAACAAGGCCCGCCAGGCAGCGATCACCCAGGAGATTTCGGAAATCGTGAGTGGTGCAGCATCGGTCTGATGACCTCACGACCCAACTGGTTTTTGTGACTTTAAGATAACGAGGAACCGAGCATGAGTAGCGGACACATCGTTCAGATCATTGGCGCGGTTATCGACGTGGAATTCCCGCGTGACTCCGTACCCAAAGTATATGACGCGCTGCTGCTTGAAGGTGGCGAAACAACCCTGGAAGTCCAGCAGCAGCTGGGTGACGGTATTGTTCGTACCATCGCCATGGGCAGCACTGAAGGCCTCAAGCGTGGCCTGAAGGCAGAAAACACTGGCAAGGCCATTTCCGTTCCGGTCGGCACCCCGACCCTGGGCCGGATCATGGACGTGCTGGGCCGTCCCATCGACGAAGCCGGCGACATCGGCGAAGAAGAGCGTTGGGAGATTCACCGCAAGGCGCCGGGCTACGCCGACCAGGCCGCTTCCGCCGACCTGCTGGAAACCGGCATCAAGGTCATCGACCTGATCTGCCCGTTCGCCAAGGGTGGTAAGGTTGGCCTCTTCGGGGGCGCGGGTGTTGGTAAGACCGTCAACATGATGGAGCTGATCAACAACATCGCCAAAGAGCACTCCGGCCTGTCCGTATTCGCCGGTGTCGGTGAGCGTACCCGGGAGGGTAACGACTTCTACTACGAAATGAAGGAGTCCAATGTTCTCGACAAGGTGGCGATGGTTTACGGCCAGATGAACGAGCCCCCCGGGAACCGTCTGCGTGTAGCTCTGACCGGCCTGACCATGGCGGAAAAATTCCGTGATGAAGGCCGTGACGTCCTGCTGTTCGTCGACAACATCTACCGTTACACCCTGGCGGGTACCGAAGTATCGGCCCTGCTGGGTCGTATGCCGTCCGCGGTAGGTTACCAGCCGACCCTGGCCGAAGAGATGGGCCAGCTGCAGGAGCGGATCACCTCCACCAAGACCGGCTCCATCACGTCAGTCCAGGCGGTCTACGTACCGGCGGATGACTTGACCGACCCGTCGCCGGCCACCACCTTCTCGCACCTGGATGCGACCGTGGTACTGAGCCGAGACATCGCCTCCAAGGGTATCTACCCGGCGATCGACCCGCTGGATTCCACTTCCCGTCAGCTGGATCCGCTGGTCATCGGTCACGAGCACTACGACGTGGCCCGTGGCGTGCAGACCGTTCTGCAGCGCTTCAAGGAGCTCAAGGACATCATCGCGATCCTGGGTATGGACGAGCTGTCAGAAGAAGACAAACTGACCGTCGCCCGCGCCCGTAAGATCGAGCGTTTCCTGTCCCAGCCGTTCCACGTGGCTGAAGTCTTCACCGGCGCACCGGGTAAATACGTGCCGCTGAAGGAGACCATCAGCAGCTTCAAGGGTATCCTGGACGGTGACTATGACGACATGCCTGAGCAGGCGTTCTACATGGTCGGTACAATTGAAGAAGCCGTTGAGAAAGCGAAGGAAATGAAGGCCAAAGAAAGCTGAGGCCCGATTTCCTAGGAGCCTCTGATTAAGTCTATTGGCGATTCTGCAAGCCTTGTGAGCCTTTCTGGCAAGGCGCGAATCGCCAACAATGGTGGTTCCATTGGCAAGATGAGCAACGCAGACCAGAAAGGCTCACAAGGCTTGCCCGTAAGGGGCTCGCCCTGAAAGCCGGACTCTGCGTTGCGCCTTTTTGAAAGGCAACCAGCCTTCCTGCAAAGCCGCGCCTTGATTCCGGCTTTCAGGGCGAGCCAGAATCACCAATAGACTTGATCAGAGGCTCCCTACTGATCAAAGAGGCTAAGAAATGGCTATGACCATACATTGCGATGTCGTCAGTGCTGAACAGAAAATCTTCTCCGGACTGGTCGAGATGCTGATCGCGGCCGGTTCCGAAGGGGACCTGGGTATTGCACCGGGACACACGCCGCTGCTGACGGCCCTGAAACCGGGGCCGGTTCGCGTGATCAAGCAGGGCGGTGAGGAGGAAATCCTCTACGTGTCCGGGGGCTACCTGGAAGTTCAGTCCAACCTGGTGACCCTTCTGGCGGACACCGCTGAGCGCGCCAAGGACGTGGATGAAGCCGCGGCCCAAGAAGCCCAGCGTGAAGCCGAGAAGGCACTGGCGAACAAGACCAGTGAGTTTGAGTACAGCCGGGCGGCTGCCGAACTGGCAGAAGCCGTGGCCAAGCTGAGAACCATCCAGCAGCTGCGCAAGAGCCGCTAAACAGCGCTCCCGCTGTACTGTAAACTCGAAAGCCGCCTTCCGCTGTAACGGCGCCTCCGGGCCTGTTGCGACGGAACGCGGCTTTTTTCATAACGGCCCGGGCCGATTTTCCCCGGCTCCAGCACAGTGGGTCGAACGCACGGATCATTGATGATGCAAGGAACCGACATTCCATGACATCCCCCCTCCACGTCGTCATTCTCGCCGCGGGTGAAGGCTCGCGCATGAAATCCAGCCTGCCCAAGGTCCTCCATCCGGTGGCCGGCAAACCCATGCTGCATCACGTCATCGATACGGCCCGCTCCCTGGACGCCGCCGGCATCCACGTGGTGATCGGTCATGGCGCGGACAAGGTGCGGGCGTCGATCAGCGACGACAACCTGCACTGGGCGCTGCAGGAACAGCAGCTGGGGACTGGTCATGCCGTGGCCCAGGCGCTGCCGGACGTGCCCGAGGACGCCCGGGTGCTGGTCCTGTACGGCGACGTACCGCTGATTCGCAGCGAAACCCTGAGCCACCTGGCCGGCCAGGTGAGTGAGACGGCGCTGGGGCTGCTGACCGTGGAACTGCCGGATCCCGACGGCTACGGCCGCATCGTGCGGGACGACGGGGGCAATGTGCAGGCGATCGTCGAGCAGAAAGACGCCAGCGACGACCAGAAGCGCATCCGTGAAGTGAACACCGGTATCCTCGGCGTTCACGCCCGCCACCTCAAGGATTGGCTGCCCCAGCTGTCGAACAGCAACGCCCAGGGCGAGTATTATCTGACCGACGTGATCGCCATGGCGGCGAGTCGCGATGTGGCGGTGAAAGTGGCCCATCCGCAAACCGCGTTCGAAGTGCAGGGCGTCAACAACCGCATCCAGCTGGCGGAGCTGGAGCGCTGGCACCAGGCGGAGGAAGCCCGTCGCCTGATGATCGAAGGCGCGACGCTGCTGGATCCGGCGCGGGTGGACGTACGCGGCCGGCTTGACGTCGGGCGCGACGTCGTCATCGACGTTAACGCCGTGTTCGAAGGCGACGTGACCCTCGCCGACGGCGTCGAGATCGGCCCCAACTGCCTGCTGCGCAACGCCCGTCTGGGCCCCGGCACCAGAGTCGAGGCCAACAGCGTGATCGACGGCGCCATCGTCGGCGCCGGTGCCCAGATCGGGCCCTTCGCCCGCCTGCGTCCCGGCACGGAGCTGGCTGATCGCACCAAGGTGGGTAACTTCGTCGAAACCAAGAAAGCCGTGGTCGGCGAAGGCTCCAAGATCAATCATCTCAGCTACGTGGGCGATGCCACGCTGGGGCGGGACGTCAACGTGGGTGCGGGGACCATCACCTGCAACTATGATGGGGTGAACAAGCACGAGACCCGCATCGGCGATGGCGTGTTCGTGGGGTCCAATACCGCGCTGGTGGCGCCGGTCAGCATTGCCGACAACGCCACCGTTGGCGCCGGTTCGACCATCACCCGCAACATCGAGGCGGACGAACTGGCGGTGGCCCGGGGCCGGCAGCGCAACATCCAGAACTGGTCACGCCCGGAAAAGTCGTAATCCGTAACAGCAGCAACATCAGGTACAGGACAGTCACATGTGTGGAATCGTAGGCGCCATATCCGAGCGGGATGTTCCCGCCATTCTCCTGGAAGGGCTCAAGCGCCTGGAATACCGGGGCTACGACTCGGCCGGCATGGCCGTGCTCAATCCGGACGGCGAGCTGCAGCGGGAGCGGGAAGTGGGCAAGGTCAGCGCCCTGGCCGAGGTTCTGGACAAGGCCCATCACCGCGGTGTGATCGGCATCGCCCACACCCGCTGGGCCACCCACGGTGAGCCTTCCCAGCGCAACGCCCACCCGCACATGTCCGGCGAGCGCCTGGCGGTGGTCCACAACGGCATCGTTGAGAACTACCAGGCCCTGCGTGAGCGTCTGAAAGGCGAAGGCTTCGAGTTCAGCTCCCAGACCGACACCGAGGTGGTCGCCCACCTGATCGAATCCTGGTTCCGCAAGCAGGGCGATTTCATCAGCGCGGTGAAAGCCGCCATCGCCGAGCTGGAGGGCGCCTTTGCCCTGGCCGTGCTGCACGCCGACGAGCCCGAACACCTGATCGTGGCCCGCCAGGGCAGCCCGCTGGTGATCGGCGTTGGCATCGGCGAGAACTTCATCGCCTCCGACCAGCTGGCGCTGCTGCCGGTCACCGACCGTTTCATGTTCCTGGAAGAAGGCGACATCGCCGAGATCCGCAAGGACCGGGTGAAGGTCTGGGACGCCGACGACAAGCCGGTGGAGCGCCCGGTCAGCCGTTTCGAGCACAGTCTGGAAGCCGCCGACAAGGGCGAGTACCGGCACTTCATGCTCAAGGAAATCTACGAGCAGCCCAAGGTCATCCAGGCCACCATGGAAGGCCGTCTGACCGAGACCAAAGTGCTGGAACAGGCCCTGGGCACCAGCGCCGGTGATCTGCTGGCCGATGTGCGCCACGTGCAGATCATCGCCTGCGGTACCAGTTACCACGCCGGCATGGTGGCGCGCTACTGGATCGAAGAGCTGGCCGGTATTCCCTGTTCCGTCGAAGTGGCGTCGGAATTCCGCTACCGCAAGCACGTGGTCCAGCCCGACACCCTGTTCCTGACCATCTCCCAGTCCGGCGAAACCGCCGACACCCTGGCGGCCCTGCGCCAGGCCAAGAAAGCCGGCTTCCGCGCCGCCCTGGCGGTGTGCAACGTGCCGGGCAGCTCGCTGGTGCGCGAATCCGACCTCGTGATCATGACCCAGGCTGGCCCGGAAATCGGCGTGGCCTCCACCAAGGCCTTCACCACCCAGCTCACCGCGCTGCTGATCTTCACCCTGGCGCTGGCCCGTCACAACGGCCTGGACGCCGAGCAGGAGGCCGACATCGTGCGTGCCCTGCGCGATGTGCCGCGTCAGACCGAGCAGGTCCTGGCCCTGGACGGCCGCATCGCCGACCTGAGCCGGGCCTTCATGGACAAGAACCACAGCCTGTTCCTGGGCCGTGGCGCCATGTTCCCGGTGGCGTTGGAAGGCGCTCTCAAGCTTAAGGAAATCTCCTACATCCACGCCGAGGCCTACCCGGCCGGTGAACTCAAGCACGGTCCGCTGGCGCTGGTGGACAGCGAAATGCCGGTGGTCACGGTGGCCCCGAACAACGCGCTGATGGAAAAGCTCAAGTCCAACCTGGAGGAAGTCCGGGCCCGGGGCGGCGAGCTGTTCGTCTTCGCCGACAACGATGCCGGCCTGAACGAGGAAGAGGCGGTGCACGTGCTGTCGATTCCGGAAGTGCATCCGATCACCGCGCCCATCGTCTACACCCTGCCGCTGCAGCTGCTGTCCTACCACGTGGCGGTGCTCAAGGGCACCGACGTCGACCAGCCCCGCAACCTGGCCAAGAGTGTGACGGTGGAATAGCGGCGGGTTAATCGCCACGTAACCCGATCCAGCCATCGAGCATAAGTGTTTTCCGAAATAGCTGTCCTTGCTACTATGCGATGAAGGGTGTCCCGCGAGGGACCCTCGTCGCAGCGGGAGAGACTGGTTCAATCCAGCGCCGAAGGAGCAACGACCCCGGAAACTCTCAGGCAAACGGACCGCTGTTACGATCACTTTCCGAAGAGCTGCCGACGCCCCCAATACAGGGCGTGCGGCACACCGAAGGAGCAAGCGGTCTCCGCCCGCGGAGAATTCGTGAATCTCTCAGGTTCCATGACGGAAGGGGTGCTTTCGCCGGAAACGGCGCAGGGAAACCCATTCGACCTGGAGATCTGCATGAAACGCATTGCAGTCATCGGTGGTGGCATTACCGGCATTACCACCGCATACAGTCTGGCCAAGCGCGGCTACGACGTGTCCGTTTTCGAGAAGAACCGTTACGCGGCGATGGAAACGTCCTTTGCCAACGGCGGCCAGCTCTCGGCCTCCAACGCCGAGGTCTGGAACAACTGGCAGACCATCATCAAGGGCCTGAAGTGGATGATGCGCGCCGACGCACCGCTGCTGGTCAACCCCAAGCCCTCCTGGCACAAGCTGAGCTGGTTCGCCGAGTTCATGGGCGCCATTCCCCAGTACGCCGACAACACCACCGAAACCGCCCGCCTGGCCATCACCGCGCGCGACTACCTGTTCCAGTGGGCGCGCGACGAAGGCATCGACTTCGATCTCAAAAAGAAGGGCATCCTGCACATCTATCGCGACAAGGCCGGCTTCGACCACGCCGCGAACGTATCAAAGCTGCTGGCGGCCGGTGGCCTGGAGCGGCGCGCGGTCACGCCGGAGGAGATGCGCTCCATCGAGCCCACCCTGGCGGGGACCTACTACGGCGGTTTCTTCACCGAGAGCGACGCCACCGGCGATATCCACAAGTTCACCTTCGGCCTGGCCCGGGCGGCGGAGCGGTTGGGGATGTCCCCGTTCTACGAGCACGACGTGAAAGATGTGGGCGCCAGCGACAGCCATGCCTGGGTCGTGGCGGACAACGGCGAAGGCGAGCGACGTCATACGTTTGATGGCATCGTGATTTGCGCGGGCACCGGCAGCCGGGCGCTGGCGGCCAAGCTGGGTGATCGCGTGAACGTCTACCCGGTAAAAGGCTACTCCATCACCGTGCAACTGGACGACGAGCGGTCACGGGCCTCTGCGCCGGAAGTGAGCCTGCTGGACGACGAAACCAAGATCGTCACCAGCCGTCTGGGGGACGACCGTTTCCGGGTGGCGGGCACCGCCGAATTCAACGGTTTCAACCGGGACATCCGCGCCGACCGCATCCGCCCGCTGACCGATTGGGTGGAACAGTGTTTCCCCGGCGTGAGCACACGTCGTGTGGTGCCCTGGGCGGGCCTGCGACCGATGCTGCCCAACATGATGCCCAAGGTGGGGCCAGGGCACCTGCCGACGGTGTTCTACAACACCGGCCATGGCCATCTCGGCTGGACCCTGTCCGCGGCCACGGCCGAGCTACTGGCCGACGCGGTGGAAGGTGCGAACGCGGCCGCATCGGTCAGCGTGTCGCACTGATCCGACGCCTGTCGATCCTCGGGGCGGGGCGAGACCGCTCCGCCGTACTTCCGGTATCCCCGTCAGGAGGAGGCCGTCGCAGAGGCGGGTCGACCGCGCGGACGACGCGGGATCGGCTGGCGTTCGTTGCGGGCCTGATTGCGCAGTTTGCGCCAGGCCTGGCACAGGGTGGTGGACGATCCTGCCATCTGGGTCACGGATTCACTCATGGGGCTGCTCCACTGATATCTTCCCACTGGTGAGTCTCTGAAAAGTCCAGACCCTGCCGACCGCACTGTTGGCGGAGTCGCCGCGGCTTGGGCTTTTCAGAAGCTCCCTAGCAGATTGGTCCAGCTCGCCGCAAAAGGCAAATGAAAATTATTATCATTTGATGAGCGGTGCAATGTTTTACCTATCAGCGCTGGCCTCCAGCCAGGAGAGGTCCGTCCGGGCTTCTGCCTTGGTGCCGAAGGGATACGTCTTTAGGCCTCTATTCCCGGCCTGATATGCCATTCATTTGGCCTGTTTGCTAAGATGCCGGACATTTTTCAGACAGGCCGTGCGGGCGATCCTCGCCGCAGCCGGCTGCAGCGAATCAATCGGCCAAGGCTGTCCATCCATGCCAAAGACACTGTTCGGCGGTTTTTCCGCCAATTTCCTGGGCAATGCGCCCAACTGGTACAAGCAGACCATCCTCTTTTTCCTGGTCGCCAACCCGTTGCTCATGCTGTCCGTGGGGCCGGTGGCGACCGGCTGGTGCCTGGTGGCGGAATTCATCTTCACCCTGGCCATGGCCCTCAAGTGCTATCCGCTGCAGCCGGGCGGCCTGCTGGCGGTGGAAGCCCTGCTGATCGGTCTGACGGATTCCGACTCGGTCTATCTGGAAGTGCTGCACAACCTGCCGGTGATCATGCTGCTGATGTTCATGGTGGCGGGGATCTATTTCATGAAGGACCTGCTGCTGGTGACCTTCACCCAGATCCTGGTGGGGGTGCGCTCGAAGACCAAGCTGGCGTTGCTGTTCTCGCTGATGGCGGCGCTGCTCTCGGCGTTCCTCGATGCCCTCACCGTCACCGCCGTGATCATCAGCGTCGCGGTTGGCTTTTACTCGGTCTACCACCGCGTGGCCTCAGGCAAGGGCTATCATCACGACGACCACGATGCCCAGAGCGACCATGAAGTCGTCGAACTGCACCGGGAAGATCTGGCCCAGTTCCGCGCCTTCCTGCGCAGTCTGTTGATGCACGGCGCGGTGGGCACGGCGCTGGGTGGTGTGGCGACCATGGTGGGCGAACCCCAGAACCTGCTGATTGCCAAGGAAGTGGGCTGGGATTTCGTCGCCTTCTTCGAGCGTATGGCGCCGGTTAGCCTGCCGGTGCTGGCGGCGGGCCTGCTGACCTGCCTGCTGCTGGAGAAGACCGGCCGCTTTGGTTACGGCGCACGGTTACCCAAACCGGTACGCCGGGTGCTGGAGGAGTTTGCCGATGACCAGCGCCGCAAGCGCACCCCTGCCGACCGGGCGGCACTCTGCGTCCAGGCGCTGGCGGCCGTGGTTCTGGTGCTGGGGCTGGCGCTGCACGTGGCGGAAGTGGGGCTGATCGGGTTGCTGGTGATCGTGCTGATCACGGCGTTTACCGGCATCACCGATGAACACCAGATTGGCAAGGCGTTTCAGGAGGCCCTGCCGTTTACCGCGCTGCTGGTGGTGTTCTTCGCGGTCGTTGCGGTGATCCACGAACAACACCTGTTCTCGCCCGTGATAAACTACGTGCTGTCGCTACCGGAAGCGCAGCAGCCGGGCATGTTCTTCGTGGCAAACGGGTTGCTGTCGATGATCAGCGACAATGTGTTCGTGGCGACGGTGTACATCGGCGAAATCAAGCAGGCCCTGGATGCGGGCGCGATTTCCCAGGCGCATTTCGAGCAGCTGGCGGTGGCCATCAACACCGGTACCAACCTGCCCAGCGTGGCCACGCCCAACGGACAGGCCGCCTTCCTGTTCCTGCTGACCTCCGCCATCGCACCACTGGTGCGGCTGTCCTACGGCCGCATGGTGATGATGGCTTTCCCCTACACGCTGGTGATGGGGAGCGTCGGGCTGTTGTGTGTCATCCACCTGACGTAATCGACTGGCACAACCAATGCTGAAAACAGACACGGTGCGCAGGCGCCGTGTCTGTTTTCGTATGACATCCCCCAAAGGTTTTTTGCATGTTGAATTCCATCAAGAAAAACTGGTTCTCCAACGCGCGCGCGGATGTGCTCTCCGGCATCGTGGTGGCGCTGGCGTTGATTCCCGAGGCCATCGCGTTCTCGATCATTGCCGGCGTGGACCCGCGGGTGGGCCTCTACGCCTCGTTCTGCATCGCCGTGGTGATTGCCTTTGCCGGCGGCCGGCCGGGCATGATTTCCGCCGCCACCGGCGCCATGGCGCTGCTGATGGTGACCCTGGTCAAGGAGCACGGACTGCAGTATTTAATGGCGGCGACGTTGCTGACCGGTGTGTTCCAGATCATCGCCGGCTACATCCGGCTGGGTTCGCTGATGCGCTTTGTGTCGCGCTCGGTGGTGACCGGCTTCGTCAATGCCCTGGCGATCCTGATCTTCATGGCGCAGTTGCCGGAGCTGACCAACGTCACCTGGCACGTCTACGCCCTGACCGCCGCCGGCCTGGGCATCATCTACCTGTTCCCGCTGATACCGAAAGTGGGCAAGGTGCTGCCGTCGCCGCTGATCTGCATCATCTCCCTGACCATCGTCTCCATCCTGCTGGGTCTGGATGTGCGCACCGTCGGCGACATGGGCGACCTGCCCGACACCCTGCCGGTTTTCCTGTGGCCGGATGTGCCGATGAACCTCGAGACCCTGTGGATCATCCTGCCGTACTCGCTGCCGCTGGCCGTGGTGGGCCTGCTGGAATCGCTGATGACCGCCACCATCGTCGACGACCTGACCGACACGCCCAGTGACCGCAACCGCGAGTGCAAGGGCCAGGGCCTGGCCAACATCGGTTCCGGCCTGTTGGGCGGCATGGCCGGTTGCGCGATGATCGGCCAGACGGTCATCAACGTGAAATCCGGCGGCCGCACCCGGCTGTCCACCCTGGTGGCCGGCTGTTTCCTGCTGTTCATGGTGCTGGTGCTGCAGGACTGGCTGGTGCAGATCCCCATGGCGGCCCTGGTGGCGGTGATGATCATGGTGTCGATCGGGACGTTCAGCTGGGATTCGGTGCGCAATCTGCGCCACTACCCGCTGTCCACCAACCTGGTGATGCTGGTCACCGTGTGTGTGGTGGTGGCCACCCACAACCTGGCGCTGGGCGTGCTGGCCGGCGTGTTGCTGGCGGCGCTGTTCTTTGCCAACAAGATCGGGCACTTCATGGCGGTCACGTCCGAGCTGGATGGCGCAGGCCGTCGCCGCGTCTACACCGTGGTGGGGCAGGTGTTCTTCAGTTCCACCGAGAAGTTCCTGGCCTCGTTCGACTTCAAGGAAGGCGTGGATAACGTGGTCATCGACCTGAGCCGGGCCCATTTCTGGGACATCACCGCCGTCGGCGCGCTGGACAAGGCGGTCATCAAGTTCCGCCGGGAAGGCGCCGATGTGGAAGTGATCGGCCTGAACGAGGCCAGCGCCACCATCGTCGACCGCTTCGGCGTGCACGACAAACCCGGTGCCGTCGACGATCTGATGGGCCACTGATGACGTGGCCCCGTCATTCGGGGCAAACTGGTCGAAACTGCTTTGATCGAACAAGAAAGCCGGACCCACAAGCGAAAGGAATACTGACATGTCCGACGTCGTCGCCTGTATCGATGGTTCCCGTGCCACCACCGCGGTGTGCGATTACGCCGCCTGGGCCAGCCAGCGTCTGGATGCGCCCGTCACCCTGTTCCACGTGCTGGATCAGGAGCGCTACCCGACCGAGCCGGACCTGGCGGGCAGCATCGGGCTGGGCAGTCGCGAGCACCTGCTCGAGGAACTGGCGGACCTGGACCAGCGCCGCAGCAAGCTGGCCCTGGAGCAGGGGCGCCACATGCTGGATGCGGCGGAGTCGCGGATCCGCGAGGACGGCGTCAGCGAGATCCGCCAGCGCCAGCGCCACGGCGACCTGGCGGAAAGCCTGCTGGACATCGAAGACGAAACCCGCCTGCTGGTGATGGGCCTGCACGGCGAGAGCAGCAACGATCGCGATGTTCACATCGGCAGCCAGCTGGAAACCGTGATCCGCACCCTGCATCGGCCCATGCTGTTGGTGCCGGACGAGTATCGCGAGCCGCGCAGCGCCATGCTCGCCTTCGACGCCAGCGAGACCATGCAGAAAGGCGTGGATCTCCTGGCCAACAGCCCGATCTTCCGCAAGGTTCCGCTGCATCTGGTGATGGTCGGCGACGAGACCGATGAACGCCGTGCAGCCCTGGATGACGCCGCGCAGAAGCTGGAAGCGGCCGGTTGCTCGGTGGAGGTGGCGGTGCGGGCTGGAGACGTGGAAAAAACCCTGCACGCCTACCAGGAAGAGCAGGGCATCGACCTGATGGTGATGGGCGCCTACGGCCATTCCCGCATCCGCCAGTTCCTGGTGGGCAGCACCACCACCAGCATGCTCAAGACCAGCGAAACGCCGCTGATCATCCTCCGATAGTAAGTGGTCGCTTACTCTGTTGGGTTCTCATGCCGGCGCCTATCCTGTCAGCGTGAGAGCCGGATGTCCCCGTAGTAGGCTGTGGCGGCCGAGCCGGTATTGTCGCCGTCCGTCATCACGGCAATGCCGGTTATGCGCGGCGGATCCTCGCCGAAGGCGGCGCGGTAGTCCGCCACCAGATCCCGGCTCTCCTCCATCCACTGTCCCGCATGGTCCGATCCGCTCTGCACCGCGATCATCCGCGTTTCCTCACTGAACGGGTTGGGCACGGATTCGCCCCGGGGCAGGCGGTTGGCCCAGATGTAGTTGAGCGCGCTGCCGGGCAGGGCGTCGCCGTGAACCAACTCCACCGCTTTGCGTTTGGCCCGCTCGAAAAAACCCGCCTTGTCCGGTTCGAAGGCAAACGCCACGTAGATCCGGGCCGGATAGTCGTCACCGTCCTTGCGGCGTGCGTCCCCCTTTGCGTAAACGCCGTCCACTTTCCAGCGCCAGTGCAGCACCAGCTTTTCACCGGGCTCGATGTCGACCCGGTGAATCAGTCCCGAGGCGCCGCCGTCGGTGTCCGCGCGCAGCACTTGGGTACCCTGGTCGTCGACCAGTCGGTAGCGGGTGTGGGTATCGATATCGGGGAAGGTCAGCGGGGTCCAGCCGTCGTCCAGGGTCTGCAGGGTGGAGAAGGGCGTCAGCGACTCGGCGGTGGCCGGAACGCTCTGCAGCGCCAGCGCCGCCGCCAGTAGGGATGTGGCCATTCGTATCAACATTGGCTTGTTCCTGTCAGGCTTCATCTATATAGTGCTCTTATCCTTGGTTAGACACCAGATCTAGTGGTTTATCGTTAACCAGCGCACTGCCAACCGGGAGTCGTAAGGCGCTCCCGGCTGCACAGCGCCGTTATCCACAACCTCTGGTGTCCGGGAATCCGGTGAGAATCCGGAACTGACGCGCAGCGGTATTGGGGCACGAGCGTGACACGATGACACTGGCATCTGCTGGGAAGTCGTTACGCGAGGCGAACCGGAACGGTTCAGACCCCTGAGTCCGAAGACCTGCCAGGGAGGTGTGGCCCCACCAATGGGACCACGCGACTGCACCTTCGCGACTCAGGGTGAGCAGCAAACGGCAATGCGACTCCACCCTCCGTGGAGGTCTGCCGTCCTGCGTACGCGAAGGTAAGTTTTTTGACCACGCGTACCCAGGAGAATCATGATGCCCAGCGCTGCTGCCGCTCCAACCGATGCCCAGGAACAGACCCTGGCCCTCCGAGTCATCAAGCGAAACGGCCAGTTGGTCGATTTCGATGCCAGCAAGATCAGTGTCGCCATCACCAAGGCGTTCCTCGCCGTGGAAGGCGAGAAAGCCGCCGGTTCCGCCCGTATCCACGACAGCGTTCGCCGCGTCAGCCGTCAGGTCATCCAGGCTTTGAGCCGGCGCCTGCAGGCTGGCGGCACCGTGCACATCGAAGACATTCAGGATCAGGTGGAACTGGCCCTGATGCGCGCCGAGGAACAGAAGGTGGCCCGGGCCTACGTGCTGTACCGCGAAGCCCACGCCCAGGAACGTGCCACCCAGGCGCCGGTGGAAGCCCATCCCACCCTGACGGTCTCCCTGGCCAACGGCCAGACCGTGCCGCTGGACGTGGGCCTGATGAAACATCAGGTGGAGCAGGCCTGCGCCGGACTGGACGCGGTGGACGCCGAAAGCGTGGTGGAAGACGCCGTGCGCAACCTCTACGACGGCATTCCCGAGAAAGACGTGCTCAACGCCCTGGTCATGACCGCCCGCGGGCGCATCGAGCAGGAGCCGGACTACAGTGCCGTCACCGCCCGCCTGCTGCTGGAACAGCTGCGTCTGGAGGCCGGTCAGGCCCTGTCCCTGCCGCTCGATCAGACCCTGGCCGAGGTTTATCCACAGGCGCTGTCCAGTTTCATCGGTTTCGGGATCGAGCGTGAGCTGCTGGACCCGGCCCTGGGCGAGTTCGACCTGGAGCGCCTGGGCGCTGAAATCAAACCCGAGCGCGACCGGCAGTTCGGCTTCCTCGGCCTGCAGACCCTGTACGACCGCTACTTCGTCCATTTCGAGGACAAGCGCCTGGAGCTGCCGCAGGTCTTCTTCATGCGTGTCGCCATGGGCCTGGCTTTGCGCGAGGACGACCGCAACGCCCGCGCCATCGAGTTCTACGATCTGCTGTCGTCGTTCGACTACATGGCTTCCACGCCGACGCTGTTCAACAGTGGCACCCGGCACTCGCAGCTGTCCTCCTGCTACCTGACCACCGTGTCCGACGACCTGGAAGGCATCTACGGCGCCATCAAGGACAACGCGCTGCTGTCCAAGTGGGCCGGCGGCCTGGGCAACGACTGGACGCCGGTGCGTTCGCTGGGCTCCCATATCAAGGGCACCAACGGCCGCAGCCAGGGCGTCGTGCCGTTCCTGAAAGTGGTCAACGACACCGCCGTGGCGGTCAACCAGGGCGGCAAGCGCAAGGGCGCGGTCTGCGCTTACCTGGAAAGCTGGCACCTGGACATCGAGGAGTTCCTGGAACTGCGCAAGAACACCGGCGACGAGCGTCGCCGCACCCACGACATGAACACCGCCAACTGGGTACCGGACTTGCTGATCGAGCGCATGCGCGCCGACGCCGACTGGACCCTGTTCTCCCCCAGCGATGTGGGCGACCTGCACGACCTCTACGGCAACGCATTCCGCGCACGCTACGAGGCATACGAGGCCATGGCCGAGCGCGGCGAGATCAAGCTATCCAAGAAGATTTCCGCCAAGCAGCTCTGGCGCAAGATGCTGACTGTGCTGTTCGAGACCGGTCACCCCTGGATCACCTTCAAGGATCCCTGCAACCTGCGTTCGCCGCAGCAGCACAGGGGCGTGGTCCACTCCTCCAACCTGTGCACCGAGATCACCCTGAACACCAGCGCCGACGAGATCGCCGTGTGCAACCTGGGCTCGGTCAACCTGGCGGCCCACATCGACAACGGCGAGCTGGACGTTCAGCGCCTGGAGAAAACCGTCAACACGGCGGTTCGGATGCTCGACAACGTCATCGACATCAACTTCTACGCCGTGCCCCAGGCGCGCAACTCCAACCTGCGCCACCGTCCGGTGGGCATGGGCATCATGGGCTTCCAGGACGCGCTCTACCGTCTGGGTCACGCCTACGCCAGCCCGGAAGCGGTGGAATTCGCCGACCTGGCGATGGAACAGATCAGCTACTTCGCCCTGCGGACCTCCGCCCTGCTGGCGAAGGAGCGTGGCGCCTATGAAAGCTACGAGGGCTCGCTCTGGTCGCAGGGCATCCTGCCCATTGACTCGCTGAACAACCTCAAGGAAGCGCGTCGCGAGGGCGACCTGAGCGTCAACACCGAGACGCGCCTGGACTGGGAGCCGGTGCGCAAACTGATCGCCGAGTATGGCATTCGCAACTCCAACGTCATGGCCATTGCCCCGACTGCGACCATCTCCAACATCGTCGGCGTTAGCCAGTCCATCGAACCGGCGTACCAGAACCTTTTCGTCAAATCGAACCTGTCCGGCGAATTCACGGTGATCAATCCGTCGCTGGTGGCGGACCTGAAAGCCGAAGGCCTGTGGGACAACGTGATGGTCAACGACCTGAAGTATTACGACGGATCGGTACAACAGATCGACCGCATTCCGCAGGCCATCAAGGCCCGCTACGCCACCGCTTTCGAGATGGACGCCCGCTGGCTGGTGGAAGCCGCCGCGCGCCGCCAGAAATGGCTGGACCAGGCCCAGAGCCTGAACCTGTACATGGCCGAGCCGTCCGGTCGCAAGCTGGACGAACTCTATCAACTGGCGTGGGAACGCGGTCTGAAGACCACCTACTACCTGCGCTCGCTGGGCGCGACCGGCGCAGAGAAGAGTACGCCGGTGGCCGCCCCGGCGCCGAAGGTGTGCTCCATCGACGAGCCGGATTGCGAGGCGTGTCAGTAGCGGGCTGCTAGAAGGGGGACGGATTTAAATCCGTCCCCTAAACCATGGGCACCTTGCGGCGCCTCAGAAGCTGAAGCGTCTGCTACATACTCGAGTCCGATGAAAAATGTAGCCGATGCTTCAGCTTCGGAGCAGCCCACAGGGCTGCCCATGTCCCGCACCGAACTCACGGATTTCCAAAGAGGAACAACCATGCTGGACTGGGACGACGAACCCAAGACGCAAAAACAATCCCGAGCTCCGGGCGAAGGCCCGGCGCCGGTCAACGTCGACGACAAGCGCGTGATCAATGGCGAGACCGACATCAACCAGCTCGCCCCGTTCAAGTATCCCTGGGCCTGGGAATACTTCATGAACGCCAACAAGAACCACTGGACGCCCCTGGACGTGAACATGTCCCAGGACATCCACGACTACCACCATCGCCTCAACGACGCCGAAAAGCACGTCTACGAGAACGTGCTGGCCTACCTGACCACGGCCGACATCCTCGCCATGCGCAACATCGGCCTGGCGGTGATGGAAAAGATGAGCGCGCCGGAACTGCAGATCTACCAGGCCCGCCAGGTCTACGAGGAATCCATGCACACCTGGGCCTACCAGCACTGCATCGAGACCCTGAACCTGGACCAGAGCGAGATCTACAACCGCTACCGTGTGGTGCCGGAAATCAACCGCAAGATCCAGCTGGCCAACCGCCGCCTGGACGCCGCCATGCGCCCGGACATGAACCTGCGCAACCCGGACGACCTGCACGAGTTCGTCATGTCCTACCTGTTCTTTGCGGCGGTTTTCGAGGGGGCCTGGTTCTACAACGGCTTCAGCCCGATCTTTGCCCTCCAGCGCCGTGGTCTGATGCGCGGTACCGGCGAGCAGCTGCAGTACATCCTGCGGGACGAGGCGATGCACTTCTCGTTCGGGCTCAAGGTGGTCAACCAGATCTTCGAGGAAGAGAACATCACCCTCGACCCGAAGGCCCTGCGCGAGATGTGGGACGAGGCCGAAGCCGCCGAGAACGACTACGCCAACTACATCCTGCGCGACCCGATCCTGGGCTACTCGGCGGAATACCACCGCGAGCAGTTCCGCTTTATCGCCAATCGCCGGGCGCGCACCGTGGGGCTGGAAGAGCCGTTCCCCGGGGCGAAGAACGTCTCGCCCTGGCTGGATGAGCAGGCGACGATGCGCAAGGAGAAGAACTTCTTCGAGACCCGTGTGATCGAGTACCAGACCGGCGCGCAGCTGGAGTGGTAACCGTCGCGCCATCGGGGCGTCCATTCCCTTCCCGGTGAGTCATCGGGACGAGGGGGAATGGACGCCCGGCCCCACGTGGAAACCGGATCGCCGCCACAACAGGGCGATCCACAGGGCGTGCAGGTTTAACAGCAGCGCCAGCCACCATTCGAAGGCGTCCTCGAAGCGCTCGTGGGTCTCGGGCGCGACGGCGTCCATGATGAGCGAGGCGATGCCCAGCGCCAGGGTGAGCTGGCACAGCCGCAGCAAGCGCCGGCCTGTCGCGGCCCAGTCGGGCAGGGTCAGCAGGCGCGCCGTCACCAGCAACTGCGCGATGAAAGTGAACGACAGGTAGGTGATCACCCCGATCCGGCGCACCAGCCAGTACCCGTCGCCGGTATGCCCCAGCGCCAGGGTATAGGCCACCAGCGCCAGCCCGCCGATCAGACCCAGCCAGAACAGCCCGCGCAGGCCTTTGGCGGAAGCGCCCAGCGAACGCAGCCAGACGCCGTTGAGCCACCAGTAGGTCATGCCCACCACCGCCGCCGGCAGCATGCCGCCCTTGAACAGGAAATAGGCCAGCCCCTTGTGGCCCGTGCGGCTGATGCTGTGGCAGTCCAGCCCGTAGGGCAGGCACCCGTGGATGTAGCCTTCCAGCGTGGCCACCGGCCAGGTGGTGTGCATGGTCACAAAGGGGAGCAGGGCCGCCACGAGGGCCAGCCACCAGAGCGGAATGTCGTGGTGTCGAAGGGATGGATCGGTCATGGCGGCACCGGTCACCGTGTCCTGCGTCCAGTATAGAAAGCTTTGCCTGCCAAGCGCAGCCTGATTACTCTGGAAGCCTGCTATCGCGCCAGGGAGGGGCAACCGATGCAATCGGGACATGAACAACGCGGCCGCACACGCCGGCGCTGGTGCTTATTGGGCCTGCTATGGCCTTTCGCACTGAGCGCCCAGGAAAGTGACACCCTGCAGACCGGGCGTGAGCTGACCGAACGGTTCTACGCCGGCCAGACCGACGCGCTTTGGGATCGCTTCAATCCGGCCATGCGCGAAGCGCTGGGGAGCCGCCAGCAGTTCGCGGCCTTCCAGCAGCAGGTCGCCGGGCAGTTGGGCGACGAGCAGGCCGTCCTGTCCGAGAACGTGGCGCCGGCCGCCCGGTACCAGGTGTATCTGCGCCAGGCCACGTTTGAGCAGGGACCCGGTCCCGTCGTGATCCAGTGGACCGTGACCGACGCCGACCAGGTGGCGGGTTTCTTTATCCAGCCGGCGCAGGCCGCCCCGAGCCCTTATACCGATTACCAGACCCATGCCCGGCTGCGTTTGCCGTTCCGCGGAGACTGGTTCGTCTACTGGGGCGGCCGCGACGTGGCCTCCAACTACCACGCCCGCGCCCGGGACCAGCGCTACGCCTACGATTTCCTGCGCCTGGAGGACGGGCGGTCCTACCGCGGCGAGGGAACGCAAAATGGCGATTACTACTGTTTCGGCGAGCCGATTCTGGCGCCGGCGCCCGGCACCGTGCTGGCGGTGGAGAACGAGCTGCCGGACAACGCGCCGGGCGCCATGGACCCGCTCCGGCCGCTGGGCAATCACGTCATTCTCGATCTGGGGCAGGGGGAATACGCGTTCTTCGCCCATTTCCGCCAGGGCAGCGTGGCCGTCGAAACGGGCGATCAGGTAGCGACCGGTGACACGCTGGGGGCGTGTGGCAACAGCGGCAATTCCAGCGAACCCCACCTGCATTTCCACCTGCAGGATTCGCCCCAACCGTTCGGCGGCGATGGCCTGCCCGCGGCGTTCATGGATTACCGGGTGGATGGCGAAACGGTCGAGCGGGGCGAGCCGGTGCGCGGCGAACGCATCCGGCCGCTGGCGAAGTGACTCAGCCGCGTTCGCCGAGGCGCGCCAGCTTGTGGGCGAGGGACTTCTTCACCGTCGGCCACTCGCTTTCCAGGATCGAGAACACCACCGTGTCCCGGTAGGCGCCGTCCGGTTCGATGTGATGGTTGCGCAGCACCCCGTCCTGCTTGGCGCCCAGCCGGGCGATGGCCTGGCGCGAGGCGTGGTTGTGCCAGTGGGTGCGGAACTCCACGGCAATGGCGTGGAGCGTTTCGAAGGCGTGGGTCAGCAGCGCCTGCTTGCACTCGGTGTTGACGCGGGTCTTCTGGAAGCGCCGGGCGTACCAGGTGTAGCCGATTTCCAGGCGGCGATGGGCGGCTTCGACGTGACAGTAGCGGGTGCTGCCGATGACGTCGCCGGAGGACTTATCCACAACCACGAAAGGCAGTGACTCGCCTGCCGCCTTCTGCGTCAGGGCACGCTCGATGTAGCCGTCGACCGTGTCGGCCGAGGGCACGCCGGTGAACCAGAGCTCCCACAGGCGGCCATCGGACGCCGCTTCGAGAAGCGCGTCGCGGTCGCGGACCGACAGCGGTCGCAGGATGACGCTGGGGGTTTCGAGCTCGACGTCCTGAATCCATTGCTGCATGCTTTTTCCCTGATTGCCGAAAGTTTGTGCGAAGGAAACCGTCCATGGAGTTGTACCTGTTTTTCCTGCTGGTGGCGACTGCCACCGCATTCAGCCCCGGCCCGGGCGTGGTGATGACCCTGTCCAACGCCTTGCGCGGTGGCTGGCGGGAAACGGCGGGCGGCATCCTGGGCATTGCTGCCGGCGCGTTGTTGGTGGCGGTGCTGTCCGCCACCGGTCTTGGCGTACTGCTGATGACGTCGGCGGCCGCCTTCACCGTGCTCAAGGTGATCGGCGCCATCTACCTGTGTTACCTGGGCATCAAGCTGTGGCGTTCGCCGTCGCTCCCGGTCCGGGTGGAGGGGGCCGAGCGCACCGTTGTCCGCCCCGGCCGGCGTTTCGTCGAAGCGATGATGCTGCAGGTCACCAACCCCAAGGTGCTGCTGTTCTTCCTGTCGGTCTTCCCCCAGTTTATCAACGACCGCAGCGCCTATCTCGAGCGTTTCCTGCTGCTGTCGCTGACCTACGCGCTGGTGGTGATGGTGGTGCACACCGTGTACGCCGGATTCGCCATGCGCGCCCGTCACTGGCTGCTGTCCGAGCGCGGCGGGCGGCTGGTGAACCGCACAGCCGGCGGACTGCTGGTGTTCTTCGGCGGCGTGCTGGCCACGGCGCATCGTTAGACGGGACACTAGGGATTGCTGGCCGTTCGCCCGTTGGGGGTGTACCAGTAGCGGGACGGAATCCGCCCCAGCGCGCTGGATTCCGGCAGCGCCAGGCGGATGAGCCGCCGGTTCTGCAGGCGGCTCTGGTCAAGGGCGGTACGAATCTGCGGGTGGGACAGGAAGTTGTCCATGAAGGCGCCGTTGCGATAGGCCGTCTGTAACCCCTGGAGCAGAATGTCGTGCAGGTCGGTTCGATCCCGGGCGACGTAGAGGAAATAGTCGTAGCGAAAGGCCAGGGCGACGCCGGGCAGAACCGCCAGGTTTTCGCGGCCGGGGCGGGCCAGCTCGGTGAAAATCTCCTGGATGCCCCGGTGGAACAGGTCAAAGCGCTCGTAGTTGAGCATCTCCCAGAGGTTGTCGTAGCTGCTGGTTTTCAGGTCGAGACCGTTCTGGCGCATGATCGTATTCTCCGGCCAGCCGGTCCCCGAACCGATGCGCCACTGGCGCAGATCGTCGAGGCTGTGGATGCCGCTCAGCTCGTCCAGGCGCGCGTTGTCCACGGCGAACAGCCGGACCCCCAGCAGCCCGCGGGTCATGGGGATGTCCACCTGGCGCAGACGCTGCTCCCGCTCCGGGCTGTAGCCGCTGAAGAAAAGGTTAATCGGGCCGGGTGTCTGATTCAGGATGGCGAAGATCCGGTTCTGCGGGACGCCGGGCATGGGCACCACTTCCAGCTCGTGCTGCCCCGGCGCATGGGCCAGGGCCAGGCGAATCACCGACAGCTCGTAGTCGAAGATCCTGGCGTCCCCGTGCAGCAGACCGACCCGAAACGTGGCGGCGCTGGCCTGCATCGCGAACAGCAGACACAGTAATCCCGGTAATACGCGAAAAAGCATGACGATCGCTCCGGTGGATCATTTCCCGCCGCGTTGGATCATGGATAGCGGTTATCCACAGGGCTGGAGGATCGTGTTGTGTCCCCAACTCTGGTAACCTGCCTGCCTTCCTGCCTCTAAGGATTTACCGCTTCCAGTGCGGTGACCCCATGCCAGACGGCCTTTCAGAGGGCAGCGCCGATGAACCGGGCGCCTGCAGTCGTTGTTTTTATCATAGCAGCCGCGCTCTGTCAGAGGGCCGTTGCGACCAAGAGAACCTGTCTATGAGTTTTGCTTCACTCGGCTTGTCCGAGGCGCTGGTGCGCGCGACCCGCGACCAGGGCTACGAAACCCCGTCCCCGATCCAGGCCCAGGCTATTCCGGCCGTGCTGTCCGGCGGTGACGTCATGGCCGCGGCCCAGACCGGCACCGGCAAGACCGCCGGTTTCACCCTGCCGTTGCTGCAGCGTCTGGCGGAAATGCCGCGTCGGGGCAAGGGCGTGCGCGCGCTGATCCTGGCGCCGACCCGTGAACTGGCGGCCCAGGTGGGCGAGAGCGTGGCCCTGTATGGACGTCACCAGTCGATCCGTTCGGCGGTGGTGTTCGGCGGCGTGAAGATCAACCCGCAGATCCGCACCCTGCGTCAGGGCGTGGACGTGCTGGTGGCAACGCCGGGCCGGTTGCTGGACCTGCACCAGCAGGGCGTGGTCAGCTTCGACGGGCTGGAAACCCTGGTGCTGGACGAAGCCGATCGCATGCTGGATATGGGCTTTATCCGCGACATCCGCAAAGTCCTGTCCCTGCTGCCGAAACAGCGTCAGAACCTGCTGTTTTCCGCCACCTTCTCGCCGGACATCCGCAAGCTGGCGGAAGGCCTGCTGAACGACCCGGTCCAGGTGGAAGTGGCCGCCCGCAACACCACGGCGGAAACCGTTCGCCAGACCGTGCATCCGGTGGACCAGACCCAGAAGTCCGCGCTCCTGAGCCGGCTGGTGCACGACAACGACTGGCAGCAGGTGCTGGTGTTCACCCGCACCAAGCACGGCGCCAACCGCCTGTCCCAGAAGCTGGAACGCGACGGCATTACCGCTGCGGCGATCCACGGCAACAAGTCCCAGAACGCTCGCACCCGGGCCCTGGCCAGCTTCAAGGACGGCGACATCCGCGTCCTGGTGGCCACCGACATCGCCGCTCGCGGTCTGGACATCAAGCAGTTGCCCCAGGTGGTCAATTTCGAGCTGCCCAATGTGCCGGAAGACTACGTGCACCGCATCGGCCGCACCGGCCGGGCCGGCGCCGATGGTCACGCGGTATCGCTGGTCAGTGCCGACGAAGGCAAACTGCTGGGCGGTATCGAGCGGCTGATCAAGAAAGAGCTGCCGCGTGAGGTCGTGGACGGTTTTGAACCCAGTGTGGAAATCACCACCAAAGGCGGCCCGGGCGGCAATGGCGGTCGTGGGCGCGGCAACGGCCAGCGTAACGGCGGCAACCGGAACGGTGGTAATGGCAACGGCCGTCGCAATAACCGTAGCCGTGGTCGCGGGCAGGGCGCCCGTTCTTCCGGGCAGCGCAACGCCGGTCGTCAGGACGGCTAAGGCGTGCCCTGAGCGCCCGTGACCGACGGCCACGGGCGCTTCCTCTTCTCCCTGACCGGTTGGTCTAGAACCGGTAGCTCAGTCCCACCATGTACACGAACGGATCGATATCCACGTCGACTTTGCCCGTGGCCACCTTGGCCCCGCTGCTGTCGTAGGCCTTGATGGTCGCTTCGGTATCGATGTCCGCATACCACACCGCCGCGTTCACGCCGACGTGATCGGTCAGCATCCAGTCCAGCCCGAGCTCCGCCGCCAGGCCCACGCTGTCGTCCAGGTCGATGTCGGTGGACGCCGCGCCCAGGGCGTTGGTCAGGGTGTCGGTGGTCTGCTCGTCGAAGAAGGTGGTGTAGTTCACACCGACGCCCACGTAGGGCTGCACGGCGCTGGCCTTGTCCAGCGGGAAATACTGCAGGGTGAGGGTGGGCGGCAGGTGCTTGATGTCCGCCAGTTTGCCCGCGCCCGCCAGCGCATCACCGGCGCCGTTGATGTCGTGCTGGAACGGCGTGGCGGCCAGCAGGCCGATGCCGACGTGGTCGGTGAACATGTAGCTGACGGTGAGGCCGAACTGGGTATCGGAATCGACGCCAACTTCCCAGCCATCCAGGCGCGTGCCGCCGACGTGGACGTCACCGCTGGATTCCTGCGGGTCCACCAGGGCCGCACCGCCGCGCACGATCAGATCGCCCGCCTGGTGGGCCAGGGCGAGCGTGGGGATTGCGGAAAGTGTGGAGAATGCGAGTGTGGGGAGCAACAGGCCGCCGGCGAGCCGGGCGTAACGGGTCTTGCGATGCATGGCTATCTCCTTGATCGGTAAGCGGGATGGCTCCCAGATTAAGGAAGGAGAGGGCCTGGGGATTGATCTGGCGCAAGGAAAGCGTCGGCGTCGCCGACCGTTCGGCAAAACCTTGATATGACTCAAAAAGTGAGAAGCTGAATGATCAGCCGGTGTGACGCTCCGGATCGTCGATGGCGTCGGTCTCGGGCATGAACACATCGCGTACCGACAGCGGGTCGCCCTGGGCGCTCTGGACGGTCATGGTGCGGATCGGCTGTCCGCTGACCCGGTCGCGCAGATCCAAAGGTGGGCAGCTCGGCGCCGGATTCCACTTGTCGCCCCATTGACGCAACGCCACCACGACCGGGAACAGGTCGCGACCTTTCTCGGTCAAGCGGTACTCCTGCCGGGAGCCGTGCTCGCCCACTTCCTCCTTGCGCAATACGCCGTTCTCCACCAGCCGCCCCAGGCGGTCGCAGAGAATATTGCGGGCGATGCCCAGTTCCTGCTGGAAATCGACGAAGCGGCGGGTACCGTACATTGCCTGCAGGACAATCAGCAGCGACCACCAGTCCCCCACCTGGTTCAGGGCCCGGGCGACGGAGCAATTGGAATCATCAAAGCGTTTTCTGGCCATGAGCCGAGTGTAGCGAATAGGGTTGCATTTTAAAACCGGATTAAATAGGGTTTCGTTATGAAACTGAATTGCCGTGTCCGTTGCCCGGCGATCCCAACTTTCAACGAACGTTGTTTTTGACGAATCCGGAGATAGCCTCATGTCGATGAATCTCGGACCCCTGTTTGAGCCATTCGAGAGCGAGAACCTGACCCTGCGCAACCGCGTCGCCATGGCGCCCATGACCCGCAACTTCTCCCCGGGCAACGTACCGGGCGACAACGTGGTGGATTACTACCGTCGTCGTGCCGAAGGCGGTGTGGGCCTGCTGATCACCGAAGGCACCACGGTTAACCACAAGGCCGCCAACGGTTATGAGAACGTACCGGCCTTCCACGGCACCGAGGCCCTGGCGGGCTGGAAGAAGGTGGTGGACGCGGTTCACGACGCCGGCGGTAAGATCTTCCCGCAGCTGTGGCACGTGGGCGCCGTGCGTAAGGAAGGCATGGAACCGGATGGGTCCGTGCCGGGCTACAGTCCTTCCGGCCTTTACGCTCCGGGTAAGCCCAACGGCAAGGCGATGACCCAGGACGACATCGCCGACGTGGTGCAGGCGTTTGCCGATGCGGCTCAGGACGCCAAGGCCATCGGCTTCGACGGTGTGGAAATCCACGGCGCCCACGGCTACCTGATCGACCAGTTTTTCTGGGAAGGCACCAACCAGCGTGACGACGAGTACGGCGGCAGCATGGCCAACCGGCAGCGCCTGGCCATCGAGATCATCGAGGCCGTGCGTCACCGCGTGGGTCCGGATTTCCCAATCATGCTGCGTTTTTCCCAGTGGAAGATGCAGGACTACGAGGCCAAGCTGGCCAGGACGCCGGCAGAGCTGGAAGCCTTCCTCAAGCCGCTGGTGGATGCGGGAGTGGATATCTTCCACGCCTCCACGCGCCGTTTCTGGGAGCCGGAGTTCGAAGGCTCCGACCTGAACCTGGCGGGCTGGACGCAGAAGCTCTCCGGCAAGCCCACCATGTCCGTGGGCAGCGTCGGTCTGACCGAGGACTTCATCAGCGGCACCTTTGCGTCCAAGAAGGAAGCGGTGGAGCAGTCCGGCATCGACGAGCTGGTGGAACGCATGAACAACCACGAGTTCGAGCTGATCGCCGTGGGCCGCGCCCTGCTGCAGGATCCGGAATGGCTGGTGAAGGTGAAGGATGGCCGCATCGGCGAGGTGGAGCCGTTCGCCAAGAAGTCGCTGGCGAAGCTTTACTGACTGGAAAGCCTGCGACAGCGGGCCGGGTTACCGGTCCGTAATCGCAGGCGTCACATCTTTCCGTATGATGGGATCATCATCCATTGCAGGGAGAGATGTTATGACAGGATTCAAGTCCATCCTGGGCGCCACCGTAGTTGCTTCCACGCTCGCGGCGACCGGCTGTGCCACCGTTGGCCACGATTTCCCCACCCACAATGTTGACCAGATCACCGTGGACCAGACCACCCGGTCCGATATCCAGGCCATGTTCGGCGATCCCTGGCGTACCGGTATCGAGGACGGCAAACCCACCTGGACCTACGGCAAATATCACTGGTCCGCGTTCAGCGAGGCGGAAACCACGGATCTGGTGGTGCGCTTCAACGGGGACGGGACCGTGGATTCTTACGTCTATAACACCACTGAGAAGTAGTCCGCCCGCCAAGAACAGGACGGCCAGCTGGTGCGGGAAGGCGATGGAAACCCTTACCTACGCTGCTATTAATGGCCGTCCCTGGCCATAATAGCGACCAGGACGTCCTTGTCCTTCCTCCGGCAAGGGTCCCCACCGCCTCCTCTCTGAGCGCCCGATATCGCCGATGTCGGGCGTTCTACCTGCCGCTTTCGATGACTCAGCGACCCCGAGCCCACCGAGCAATCGCCTCCGGCTCAACGGTCTCCACCAACGCCCCCCGAAACTGCCGGTTGATAAACCGTTCCGTCTCCAACCGGATGCGCTCGCGCTGATCCGGCTTTTCGATGTAGTCCATGGCCCGGAACAGGATGTAGCGGATGGTCATATGGGAGATTTCGTGGATGGTGGCCTCGTCGACACTCGGCACCAACTGACGCTCGATGATGTCTTCGGCCATTTCCCGGGCGCTGGCGTCCAGTTGGACTTCCAGGGCGCGGCGCAGGACCGGTGACGGGCCGTGCAGCTCGCGCACGGCGACCGTGGTGGCGGCGGCGTTGCTCTGGAAGTAGTGGTAGACGAAGGCCACGGTCTCCCGTGACGCCTGGTCGGAACTCTCCGCCATGCGGCGCAGTTCGCGGACGCCTGTCTTCATTTCCTCGGCGATGTAACCCAGTACGTGCAGGCCGAACTCGTCCAGGCTGCTGAAATGGCGGTAAAAGGTGTTGGGGTTCAGCCCCGCTTCCCGCGCCAGTTCGCGCAGGCCCAGGGAGGTCAGGCTGCGGCTCTGGGTAATCAGCCGCAGCGCCGCCTGCACCAGTTTCAGTTTGCCGCCAGTCATCACGCTCATCGGGACGCCTTCTTGTCTGCCGGGGCCAATCGCCCGTTTTTTGATCACCGGAAGTATACAGGCGTCTACTTGTGAGTGTATACATCTGTCTACTGAATTCGGTAGACGCGTGTCTACTGCGAACCTGCCGCCGGCAAGAGCCGCGGTAATAACAAGAGACTCGCACGAGCAACGACGAGGTGTGGTGGTTATGAGCAACAAGACCCCGATTGCCATCATCGGTACCGGCTTTGCCGGACTGGGTATGGGCATCAAGCTGAAGGAAGCCGGCTACGAGGATTTCGTGATCCTGGAGCAGGGCAGCGACGTGGGCGGTACCTGGCGCGACAACCATTACCCGGGGTGCGCCTGCGACGTGCAGTCGGCGCTGTACTCGTTTTCCTTCGAGCAGAACCCCGAGTGGTCGCGCATGTACGCCCAGCAGTCGGAAATCCTGGCGTACCTCAGGCATTGCGCCGAGAAATACGGGCTGATGCCGCACATCCGCTTCAACACGCACCTGACGGCGGCGCATTTTGACGAGACCCGCAACCGCTGGACCCTCGACCTGGCCGATAGCGGTCGGCTCTGGAACTACATGCAGCGACACGACCTCAAGCCCGGCGACGCGCTGGACCTGGAAGACCCCGAGCTGCCGGACATGGAGCAACTGGAAGCGGGCGTACTGGTCTCGGGCATGGGCGGGTTGAGCACGCCGGCCTACCCGAGCATCGAGGGGCTGGACCGGTTCCAGGGCAAGCTGTTCCATTCCCAGGACTGGGATCACGGCTACGACCTGACCGGCAAACGCGTGGCGGTAATCGGCACCGGCGCCAGCGCCATCCAGTTCGTACCCGAGGTCGCCCGTGAAGCGGCCCGGGTGGACCTGTACCAGCGCACGCCGCCCTGGATCATGCCCAAGCCGGACCGACCCATGAAAGGCTGGGAAAAGGCCCTGTTCCGGCGCGTACCGGCGACCCAGTCGGCGCTGCGTAACTCGATCTACTGGCAGCTGGAGTCCCGCGTGTTGGCTTTGGCGCTGAACCCGCGCCTGATGAAAATCGCCGAGCTGGAGGCGCGGCGCCATATCCGCAAGCAGATTCCGGACAAGGCCCTGCGCCGCAAGGTGACGCCGGATTACACCATTGGCTGCAAGCGCATTCTGCTCTCCAACAACTACTATCCGGCGCTGGCACAGGACCATGTGGACGTGCTGACCGACGGCATCCAGAAAGTCACCGCCAAGGGGGTTGTGGATAAAAACGGCGCCGAGCGGGAGGTGGACGCGATCATCTTCGGCACCGGCTTCAAGGCCCAGGACCCGATTCCCAAGGGGATGGTGTTCGGGCGTGGCGGTCGTGACCTGCTGGACGCCTGGCGCGACGGCGCGGAAGCCTACAAGGGCACCACGGTGCACGGTTTCCCCAATTTCTTCATGCTGGTGGGGCCCAACACCGGGCTCGGTCACAGCTCGATGGTCTACATGATCGAATCCCAGATCCAGTACGTGATGGACGCCCTGGCCAAGATGCGTCAGCAGGGCTGGGAAGCGGTGGACGTCAAGGAAAGCGTGCAGGCGGACTACAACGCCATGCTGCAATCCAAGTCCGATGGCTCCGTCTGGGACAGCGGCTGCAACAGCTGGTACGTGAACGAAAACGGCAAGAACACCACGCTGTGGCCCAGTTTCACCTGGGCCTTTCGGCAGCAGACCCACCGCTTCGACGCCCAGCACTACGAGTGCGTGACCTCGGCGCCGCTGCGGGAAGTGGCCGGGGAGGCGGTGCCGGCCTGATTGGGTTGGAGGGGGCGTAAAAATGTAGCCGACGCTTTAGCTTCGGAGGGCCCGATAGGGCCCTTGGTTTATCGGCGAGCCTGCGGCCCGCTCGGAAGCTAAAGCGTCCGCTACATGGTCTGGGGGATGAGGCTAAACTCAGGACACCAACGTCCCCCCATCCACCGCCAGGCACTGCCCGGTAATGTGCCGTCCGGCCTCTGATGCCATCAGCACCGCCGCACCTTTCAGGTCCTCGTCACCGCCAAACCGGTTCAGCGGAATCCGCTCCAGCATGGTGTCGCCCTGGGCGTCCAGCAGCCCCTGGGACATTTTCGACGGGAAGAAGCCCGGGCACAGGGCGTTGACGTTGATGTTGTGGTGGCCCCATTCCGCCGCCAGGGCGCGGGTGAAGTTCACCACGGCGCCCTTGCTGGTGTTGTAGGCGATGGTCTGCATGGCTTCCGGATTGCCGGAGAGGCCGGCGATGGACGCAATGTTGATCACCTTGCCGGTCCGGCGCGGGATAAAGCATTTTTTTCCCACCGTCTGGGTCAGGAAGAACACCGCGTTGACGTTGAGATTCATCACCTTCATCCAACCTTCCGCCGGATAGTCCTCGGCGGGCGCGCCCCAGGTGGCGCCGGCGTTGTTGACCAGGATGTCGATGTCGCCCAGTTCGGCGACGATCCTGTCCACAACGGTCGGAATACCTTCCAGGTCGGACATGTCCGCCGCCAGGGTCATCACCTCGATGCCCTGGCTCTTCAGATGGCCTTCGGCCTCGTCCAGTTCGTGCTGTTTGCGGGCGGTGAGGGCGACTTTCGCCCCCATCTCGCCCAGTGCTTCGGCCATCTGCAGGCCCAGACCCCGGGAACCACCGGTGATCAGGGCCACCTTGCCGCTCAGGTCGAGGAGTTGTTTAACGCTCACTCACATCCCCTTGTGGTTGAAGCCGGCGCTGCCGCCGTGACAGCCCCGGCCGGTGTTTCAGGCGCTTTTCAGCATCCCGTCGCTGACCTGCCCCAGGTGGTAATCGGCATCGCCGAATTGCAGGTTGATCAGGGTCAGCCGCTTGAACAGGTGGGCGGCGAACATCTCGTCGGTCACGCCCATGCCGCCGTGCAGCTGCACCGCCGTCTGGCCCACGAAGCGGGCCGACTGACCCACCAGGGCCTTGGCCATGGACACCGCCCGCCGGCGCTGGTCGCGGTCGTCAGAATCCGACTCGCTGGCGGCCAGGATGGCCATGGACCGGGCCTGCTCGGTGGCGATGAACATGTCCGCCAGCTTGTGCTGGATCACCTGGAACTTGCCGATCGGCATGCCGAACTGCTGGCGGGTCTGGACATATTCGCGGGTGGTTTCGTTGAGTGCTTCCATGGCGCCCACGGCCTCCGCGCACAGGGCGGCAATGGCCCGGTCCACGCCTTTCTCGATGATGGGCATGGCCTGGCCGCGGCCGCCGATGCGGTCGTCGTCGCTGACCATCACGCTGTCGAGGATGACATCCGCGACCCGGTGGCCGTCGTGGGTGGTGTATTCCTCGATCTCCACCCCGGACGAGTCGTGATTGACCAGGAACAGGGACACCGGTTCGGTGGGCCGTCCCTTGCGGCGCCCGGAAACGATCAGGTAGTGGGCCCCGGCGGCGTCGAAAACGGCGGTCTTGCGGCCGTTGAGGATGTAGTCGTCGCCGTGCGTCTGGATCTCGGTGCGCACGTAATCCAGGTTATGACGCCCACTCGGCTCGTAGTGGGCGAAGGCCAGGAATTCCTCGCCGGTGGCGATCTTCGGCAGGATGCGCTGCTTCTGCTCGTCGGAACCGGCTTCGCTGATGATGCTGCCGCCGAGCACCACGGTGGACAGGTAGGGCTCCACCACCAGGGCCCGGCCGAAGTTTTCCATCACCAGCATGGTGTCGAGGCCGTTGCCGCCCAGACCGTCGTACTCCTCCGGCAGGGTGTAGCCCAGCAGGCCCATTTCGGCGAAGGCGTTCCAGGTGGCCTTATCCACACCCTGGCCGCCGGCGACGATGTCCCTGCGCTTGTCGAAGCCGTATTCGTTGGCCAGGAAGCGGCGCAGGGAGTCCTGCAGCATGTGTTGTTCTTCGGTGAGATTGAAGTTCATGATGCGCGCCTCCTTACAGTCCCAGAACCCGTTGGGCGATGATGTTGCGCTGGATCTCGTTGGATCCGCCGAAGATCGACAGCTTGCGCATGTTGAAGTAGTCGCCGGCCGCCGGTGTGGCGTCGATGGAACCGACCCGCGCGCCCTCGTAGTCGAGCTCCAGGGCATCCGGAATATGGGCGAGGGCAGCGGGGCCCACCGCTTCCATGGCCAGCTCGAACAGCGCCTGGCCGATCTCGGTGCCCTTGATCTTGAGGATCGAGGTCTGCGGCCCAGGGCCGTTGTCGTCGGTCAGCACGCGCAGGACGGTCAGCTCCAGGGCCTGCAGTTCGATGTCGAGCTGCGCCAGACGGTCGCGGAAGCGGGCGTTCTCGATCAGCGCCCGGTCGCCGTCCGGCTGTTCCTCGGCGATTTCCTTGAGACGCTTCATCATGGCTTTCCACTGGCCCACGTTGGCCAGGCCGGTGCGCTCGTGGCCGAGCAGGAACTTGGCGTAGGTCCAGCCCTGGTTTTCCTCGCCCACCCGGTTCTCGACCGGCACCTTGACGTTGTCGAAGTAGACTTCGTTCACCTCGTGCTCGCCGTCGAGCATGATGATCGGGCGGACCTCCACGCCCGGGGTCTTCATGTCGATCAGCAGGAAGGAGATGCCCTGCTGCGGCTTGCCTTCGTTGCTGGTGCGTACCAGGCAGAAGATCCAGTCGGCGTGCTGGCCCAGGGTGGTCCAGGTTTTCTGGCCGTTGACCACGTAATGCTCGCCTTCGCGCACCGCTCGGGTCTTCAGCGACGCCAGGTCGGAACCGGCGCCGGGCTCGGAATAGCCCTGGCACCACCAGTCCTCGCCGCTGAGGATGCCGGGCAGGAAGCGTTCTTTCTGCTCGTCGTTGCCGTACGTCATGATCACCGGCGCGACCATGCGCAGACCAAAGTCCAGCTGGCGCGGGGCGCCGGCCAGGGCGCATTCCTCCTCGAAAATCAGCTGCTCCAGCGGCGACCAGCCCGGACCGCCGAATGCCTCGGGCCAGGTGGACGCGCCCCAGCCCTTGTCGTGGAGGATTTTCTGCCAGCGCTGGGTCATCGCCTTGTCCGGGCGCAGGCGCTTTTTCACGCGTTCGCGTATGTCTCTGGGGAGGTTCTCTTTCAGGAACCGGCGCACTTCGGTCCGGAAGGCTTCATGCTCCGGGGTGTAGTTCAGGTCCATGGCTTACCTCGCTGTCGGGTCGACGTCTGGATAAACACGGTGTTGTTGTTGGTTTTCGGACTACTCACAGTAACTGTAGTAGAAGCTCGGGCTTCGATGGGTACTTGAGTACGCCTGAATCATTGCGCTGTGTTCACGTGGCCTCTGATGCCAGCATGGCCCCGCTCCCGGCGATAGGCCGCGGGAGCGAAGCGAGCGCTGTGGGCGGCCTCAGGCCACCTCAAACAGACCGGCGGCCCCCATGCCGGTGCCCACACACATGGTCACCACCACATACTTTACGCCGCGCCGTTTGCCTTCGATCAGCGCGTGGCCGACCAGGCGGGAACCGGTGGTGCCGTAAGGGTGGCCCACGGCGATCGCGCCGCCGTTCACGTTCAGGCGATCCATCGGGATACCCAGTTTTTCCTGGCAGTACAAAACCTGGACGGCGAAGGCCTCGTTCAGTTCCCACAGACCAATGTCATCAACGGTCAGGCCGTGGCGCTTGAGCAGTTTGGGCACGGCGAACACCGGGCCAATGCCCATTTCGTCCGGCTCGCAGCCGGCTACGGCAAAGCCGCGGAAGATCCCCAGCGGCTCGACGTTGCGCTGCTCAGCCAGGGTGCCGTCCATCAGCACGCAGGCAGAGGCGCCATCGGAAAACTGGCTGGCGTTACCGGCCGTGACCACGCCGCCCGGCATGGCCGAACGGATCTTGCTGACGCCTTCCAGGTTGGTGTCCGGGCGGATGCCCTCGTCCTGGCTGACGGTGACTTCCTTCGTGCTCAGTTGACCGGTGGCCTTGTCCGCCACGCCCATGGTGGTGGTGATGGGCACGATCTCGTCGTTGAACTTACCGTCTTCACGGGCCTTGGCAGCCAGTTGTTGGGAGCGCACGCCGTACTCGTCCATGGCTTCCTTCTTGATGCCATAACGCTCGGCCACGGTTTCCGCGGTTTGCAGCATGGACCAGTAGAGTTCCGGCTTGTGCTTGGCCAGCCAGGGTTCCATCAGGTAGTTCTGGTTGACGTTGGCCTGGACGGTGGAGATGGATTCCACCCCGCCGGCGACCATCACCGGCACTTTATCCACAGCAATGTGCTGGGCGGCCATGGCGATGGCCTGAAGGCCAGACGAGCAGAAGCGGTTGATGGTGGCGCCGCCGACGGTGACCGGCAGGCCGGCGCGGATCGCGCCCATGCGGGCCACGTCGTTGCCGGTGGAGCCTTCGGGCAGGGCACAGCCCATCAGCACGTCTTCGATTTCGTTGGGGTCGACCCTGGAGCGCTCGACCGCGTGCTGTATCGCATGGCCGGCCAGGGTGGCGCCGTGGGTCATGTTCAGCCCGCCGCGCCAGGACTTGGCCAGCGGCGTACGGGCGGTGGATACGATGACGACATCATTGGACATAACCATTCTCCTGTTGGCGGGCCTGCCCGCAGGCAGCCCCGCTGAAATTCGTTGACCGGATACCCGACTTATTTGGCGCGCTCATCGAAACGCTTGCCTTCGGCGGCGCAGCGCGCCAGCAGCGGCGCCGGTTCCCAGAAGCCCGGCTGGGTGTGGGTGTCGGCGAAGGGTTCCATGGCGCGGACCACGTTGGGCAGCCCCACTTCCTCGGCGTAGTGCATGGGGCCGCCCCGGAACACCGGGAAGCCGTAGCCGGTCAGGTACACCATGTCGATATCGGAGGCGCGCTGGGCGATGCCTTCGTCCAGCAGGCGGGCGCCCTCATTGACCAGGGCGTAGACGCAGCGCTCGACGATTTCCTGGTTGCTGATCTTGCGCGGGGTGATGCCCAGCTCGGCGCGGACCTCGTCCACCACCTTGTCCACTTCCGGGTCATGCAGGGCGTTGCGGTTGCCCGGTTCATAGCGGTAGAAGCCGGCACCGGTCTTCTGGCCGTAGCGGCCCATTTCGCACAGGCGATCGGCCACCACCATCCTGGTCATGTCCGGGTGCTCGGCGTACAGGCGCTTGCGGATGGCCCAGCCGATGTCGCCGCCAGCCAGGTCCGCCATGCGCAGCGGGCCCATGGCGAACCCGAACTTCTCGATGGCCTTGTCGATCTGCTGGACGGTGGCGCCTTCTTCCAGCATCAGGATGGCTTCACGCTGGTACTGGTTGATCATGCGGTTGCCGATGAAGCCGTCGCAGACGCCGGAGACCACGGCGGTCTTCCTGATGGTCTTGGCGAGCTTCATGGCCGTGGCCAGCACGTCCTTGGCGGTCTTGTCGCCACGCACCACTTCCAGCAGCTTCATGATGTTGGCCGGGCTGAAGAAGTGCAGGCCGATGACGTCTTCCGGGCGTTTGGTGAAACTCGCGATCCTGTTCAGATCCAGGGTGGAGGTGTTGGAGGCGAGGATCGCGCCCGGCTTGCAGGTGGCGTCCAGCGTTTCGAAAACGGACTGCTTGACGCCCATTTCCTCGAACACCGCTTCGATCACCAGGTCGGCGTCCTTCAGGTCGTCGTAGGACAGGCTCGGGGTCAGCAGATTCATGCAGGCCCTGGCCTTGTCTTCGCTCATCCGGCCCTTCTTCACCCGGCCTTCGTAGACCTTCTGGATGGCGGCGACGCCCCGGTCCAGGCCTTCCTGTTTCATCTCGACCAGGGTCACCGGGATGCCGGCGTTGAGGAAGTTGATGGTGATGCCGGTGCCCATGGTGCCGCCGCCGATCACGCCCACCTGCTGAATGTCGCGGGTCGGGGTGTCGCTGGGCACGTCGGCGATCTTGCTGGTCAGGCGCTCGGCAAAGAAGGCGTGGCGCAGGGCCCTGGATTCCGGCGTCTGCAGCAGGTTGGCGAAGGCTTCGCGCTCGACCGCCATGCCCTGGTCAAACGGCTTGGTCACGGCGGCTTCCACGGCGTCCACGCACTTCAGCGGCGCCGGGTAGTTCCTGGCCACCGCGCCGACGGTATTGCGGGCAAACATGAAGAAGCCTTCCGGGTTCTCATGCTTGGCTTTCAGGTCGCGTACGCGCTTGAGCGGCAGGTTTTCGCTAACGATTTTCTTCGCGTAGGTCAGCGCGCCTTCGAGCAGCTCGCCTTCGACAATGTCATCAAACAGAGGACTGCCCTGGAACTGTTTGGCCGGCACGGCCGCGCCGGAGACGATCATGTTCAGGGCGTGCTCGACGCCGATCACCCGCGGCAGGCGCTGGGTGCCGCCGGCGCCGGGCAGGATGCCCAGCTTCACTTCCGGCAGGGAAATCTGCGCATCCGGCTTGGCGACGCGATAGTGACAGCCCAGCGCCAGTTCCAGGCCGCCGCCCATGCAGGCGCCGCTGATGGCGGCAATGACCGGCTTCTTCGCCGTCTCGATGACGTTGATCACGGTGGTCAGGATCGGTTCGGCCAGCATCCTGTCTGTACCGAACTCGCTGATGTCGGCGCCGCCGGAAAACGCCCGGTCGGAGCCGATCAGGACCACGGCCTTGATGGCGTCATCGCCTTCGGCCTGCTTGATGCCATCGACAATTCCCTGGCGCAGGGCCAGGCCCAGGCCGTTCACCGGTGGGTTATTCAGGCGGATGACGGCGGTGTCGCCGTTCACATCGTAGTGCGCGCTGCTCATCACGTTGCTCCCTGTTGGCCAGCGGGGCGGCGTGGGCGCCCCGCTGTGGGTCTGAGAAGGGTTCGGAGGTCGTCTCGCCGAATCCATACACTGGTGTATTGTTTTTCCGTACACTAATGTATGTTCAGGAAGCGGTCAACGGCTGGCGCTATGCTGTAGAATCCCCGGCCAGATTGATGGAGAGGCAGTGGACACCGAATGAGCGAAGCAACCCAACGAAGCAAACGCGGCCGCAAGAGCGACGGCGACAAGGCCCAGTTGACCCGGGACGACTGGCTCGATGCTGCGGCCGGCGAAGTGGCGGCGGGCGGGTTCGGCCAGCTGCGGGTGCTGACCCTCTCCAAGAAGCTGGGCGTCACCCGCGGCAGTTTCTACTGGCATTTCAAGGACCATGAGGATCTGGTGGTCAGCTTCCTCAATCGCTGGCGCGACCGGCGTTTCCACGAGCTGCAGTACTGGAAGCCCAAGGGGGATGATCCCGAGGCAGAATTGCGCGACATCCTGCGTCTGATGCTGACCGATTCAGCGCGCAATGTGCGGCGCCTGCAGGTGGAGCTGGCGGTCCGCGATTTTGCCCGGCGCAACGACTACGCGGCGCAACTGGTTCAGGAGGTCGACGAGTCGCGCATGAACCAGAACTGCCTGCTGTTCCAGAACCTCAACAGCGAACCCGAGCGGATTCGCGACCTGTCGATGCTGCTTTATGTGGCCACCATCGGCGCCCAGGTGGTGCTCACGGGGCATGGCAACGAGGGCGAGGATATCCGCCGCGTGGAAGATATGATCTCGCGGATTGTGATGGAGCGGCGGGAGAACCTGACCGATTAGTGCTTTACATTTTGGTAAGGGCGCCATAACGGCCGCTCGTGGTAGGTTTCTTGGCATTGGCCATTGTTAGGGAGTCATCGCCATGAAACGCTTTTTACTGGCGGCTACGCTGATGCTGGGTGCCGTTGGACTGGCCCAGGCCGGTGATCGTCACCATCACGATGATAACCTGCCGCCAGGCTTGCAGAAGAAGGTCGACCGCGGCCAGTCGCTGCCGCCGGGCTGGCAGAAGAAACTGCACCGGGGCGACCACCTGCCGCACGACTATGATCGCTATGGCGACGTCCACCATCTGGACGATCGCTATGACCGTGTGCGCATCGAAGACAGGATTTACCGCGTGATTCGCGACACTCGGGAGATCGTCGAGATCCTGTCCAACTCCTGATCGGATCCGGGGCGGCTGCCTGTCGCCGGCAGCCCCGTTCATAAAGCAGTAATTTCCCGCCGGTTGCGCTAACCTTTGCGTCCTGTTTCCAGGATTTCGCGACAAGGACGTAACCTATGCCCATCGCCGCCCATTACGCCCTGACGGTCCTGATCTGGGGCCTGACCTGGACGGCGATCCGTCTGCAGGTGGAGTCGGCGCCGGTGGACCTGTCGGTGTTCTACCGGTTCGTGCTGGCGGCGGCGGTGACCCTGGGCGTGCTCAAGCTGGCGCGCCAGCTGCCGCGACTGAGCCTGGTGCAGCACCGCTGGCTGGTGCTGCAGGGCCTGACCCTTTACAGCGTCAACTTCCTGCTGATCTATCGTGCCGCCGAAACCATGACCTCGGGCCTGCTGGCGGTGGTGTTCTCGCTGGCAGCGTTGTTCAACGCGTTCAACGGCTGGCTGCTGCTGCGCCTGACGCCCAACCGGCGTCTCTATCCGGCCGTGGCCCTGGGTGTGACCGGCGTGGCGCTGCTGTTCTGGCACGATCTGCAACTGGGTGATGCGACCCTGGCCGCCATTGGCTTCGCCCTTGCGGGCACCTACTGGTTTTCCTTCGGCAACCTGATCAGCGTGAAGGTACGGGCGGCGGAGGTGCCGCTGCTGGCGGGCAACGCCTGGGCCATGTTCTACGGCGCGGTGATCCTGGGCGTGTGGTGCCTGGTCAAGGGCGTCGACTGGCAGGTCCCCACGGCCGGAAGCTTCTGGGGCGCGACGCTGTTCCTGGCCATTCCCGGCTCCATCGTCGCCTTCTACAGTTATCTGACGGTGATTCGCGTGCTTGGCGCCGACCGCGCCGGCTACGCCACGGTGCTGTTTCCCGTCGTGGCGCTGAGCGTATCGACCTGGCTGGAGGGTTTCCAGTGGACCTGGCCGGCCATTCTGGGCGCCGGTCTGGCGTTGCTGGGCAATGTCGTGCTGTTCCGGCGCCCGGCCTCCGCGAACCGCGCCGAGGCCGTCGCGACCAAGTCGGATTAGTCGGCCAGGAAGCGATCCAGATGGCCAGCCACCTCGGCCGGCAGCTCCTCCTGCAGGAAATGCCCGGCGTCGACTTCTTCCACGTGGATGGACTCGAAGCAGTCCTCGATGTGGTTGAGGTACTGCGGCAGGATCACCTTGTCCCGGTTGCCGTAGATGTAGAGGCCGGGCATGGGCCAGACGTGGCCGGCGATGCTGGCCCAGCGCTTGGCATCGTCGCGGAAGGTGCGGTAGTAGTTGGCGCTGGCGCCCGCGGTGCCGGGAATCCGGAACATGCGCACGTATTCCTGCAGGGCCTTCTCCGGAAAGGTCCGGCCGTGGGCCGCGCGCAGGAAATGGCGCAGCCACGGTTCCTCGTTGCCGGGGATCATCGCCTCCGGCAGGTCCGGCGTCTGCAGGAAATGCTGGTACCAGTACACGCTGGCGCTGCCGGCGCGCACCGTGTCGATCACTTCCTGGTTGCCCTTGTGGTTGTTGATGATGGCGATGTTCATGATCACCAGCTTGCGCACCCGCTCTGGAGCGGCCAGCGCGATTTCCTGGGCCACCACGCCGCCCCAGTCGTGGCCGGCCAGGAAAAAGTCCTCAATTCCCAACGGGTCCAGCAGTGAGATCACGTCCCCGGCCAGGGCCTGTTTGCGGTAGTGCGCCAGTCCGTCACTGCGATCGCTGTCGCCCAGTCCGCGCAGATCCGGGGCGATGATCCGGTAGCGCGGGTCCAGGTGTTCCGCGACGGCGGCCCAGCAGTAGCTGCTTTCCGGCCAGCCGTGGATCATCACCAGCGGCTGGCCGTCGGGATCGCCGCCCTCCCGGTAGGCGAACCGGCCGCGGGGCGTGTTCAGGCTGCGGGGGCTGCTGAGGGGCATGTTCATACTCCAGCGGTTGTCTGTTGTTGGCAGGCAGCTTCCCACAGTACACCGGTGTATGGAAAGGGGCTGGTTATAACTACGCATAGTGGCCCGTCAGGGGCTAGGTTAATGTCTGCACCCTTTTGAAAAGACACTCTTTTGTTCCCTGAGGACACCATGCTGCAGACGTTTCTGGCCACCTACCTGAGCAGTGCCATCCGTTTCCTGTTCCTGCTGGCGCCCTTCTTTGTGGTGACCATGTTCCTGGCCCTGACCCGGGGGGACGACAAGGCCCACAAGACCAAGGTGATCCAGCGTTCGGTGCTGGCGGCGCTGATCCTGGGGCTGGCTTTGTTTTTTGCCGGCCCGGTGCTGTTCGAGGCCATTGGCATTACCCTGAACTCGTTCCGCATCGGCGCCGGCTCGCTGCTGTTCCTGACCGCCATCAGCCTGGTCAACAGCGGCACCCGCAACCACGCCACCAGCCTGCCGCAGGAGGACCGCGACGACATTGCCGTGGTGCCGCTGGCGATTCCCATCATCATCGGGCCGGCCACCATCGGTGCCATCCTGGTCTACGGTGCGGAGCTGACCACGGCGCCGGAGATCGCCGGTGGTGTCCTCGGGCTGGTGACGGGGCTGCTGGCGCTGGCGGTATTGCTGTACCTGTCCGGCTATCTGGAGAAGGCCCTGGGCAAGACCGGTCTGAACATCATGTCCAAGATCAGTGGCCTGATCCTGTCGGCCATGGCGGCGGAAATCGTGATGTCCGGGATTTCGGGATTTATCAGTACTTCCGGGCTGATAGGCGGGTGACAGCGGGTTCATAGACGGAGGCGATGGATTTGCGGGTGACGGATCTCCGGGGTTGTGCGTTATGATCAGGAGTTCGCCGTAAACCGATCCCGGGGCGGAGGGCTTATGGATCTCGACAATCCCGCTGCGATCCATCGCATGGTGCAGCTGTTCTACGCCAGTCTGCTGGACGATCCCGTGATGGAGCCTGTCTTCACGGAGGTGGCGGGCGTGCACCTGGCCGATCACTTGCCGCTGATCGAGGGCTACTGGTGCAAGATGCTGCTGGGCAAGGACACCTACCACCGAAACATGATCGAAAAGCACGATAAATTACACGATCATTTCCCGTTGAGCCGCGAACATTTCGAACTCTGGTTTGATCACTTCAATCACACCCTCGACACCCACTTCGAAGGCCCCTACACCGAGAAGGCGCGCAAGCTGGCGCGACGTATCCTGCGCAACCTGGCCCGCTGGCTGGCGGCCCGGGACCGGGAACTGGAGGCGGCCAATACCGGCTCCTGATCAGGAGCCGGCGGGACAGTCGGCGGTCACCGGTGCCCAGTGGGGCGGCTCGGCTACGCCGGGCATGTCGCCATTGCTGGGGCGGGTGGCGCGGTAGATCCGTCCTTCATGGGTGACCCACTGGCCCACGCTGTAGGCTTCCGAGAAGGTCCAGACCGGCGCCGGCTTGCAGTCGGTCTGCGCCGGGGTATCGCCTGTCACGCTGCTGCCACCCTCGGCTGACGTGGCCGGTGCCGCGCCATTCGCGCCGGACTCGACCGCTTTTTGCGGCGCATCGCATTCCGGCGCCTGGTCCAGCGGCTTCCAGGCAAAACCGCCGCCGTCGGGGCGCTGTCCTTCCTGCCATTCGCGGGCGGCGTACCACTGGCCGTCGTAGAACACGATCTGGCCCACGTCGTAGTAGCGCGACGGCAGCCAGGTGTTGTCCTCGGGGGTGCAATTGCGTTCCAGGGCCTGGACGGGCAGGGCGACGGCGGTGAGCAGGGCGATCAGGCAGGTCAGGGCAAGGCGCATCATGGCATTCCGTATGGTCTGGTCGGGCCGCGAACGGCCGGGCCGGAGAGTTGGCTCGTTGTTGTGGTCTCAAGACTGCCCGCTAACCGCATTTGGATCAAGCCGGGAATGACGCCGGTATGGATTCCCGCCCGACCCGCGTGGAACGACTCCGTAGTTGTCCCGCTGGCCGCCTGATAATGCCTCGGGTACCCTGTCGGGCTCCCCATTGATTTGTGTTACGGGATTGGTTTGGCGCAACGATACTGGCGCGGCGCCACTGGTTAGAGAGGAGTCTGGACCATGCAACATTGGCTCATGCTGGCCGCGGCCATCTGCTTCGAAGTGGTGGCGACGTCGGCCCTGAAGGCGTCTGAAGGGTTTTCCCGGCTCTGGCCGTCGGTGATCGTGGTGGTCGGTTACGGACTGGCCTTTTACTTCCTGGCCATCACCCTGCGCACGATTCCTGTTGGCATTGCCTACGCGGTCTGGGCCGGCGCGGGGGTGGCGTTGATCACGTTGATTGGCTGGCTGGTGTTCGGCCAGGCGATGGATCTGGCGGGAATCATCGGTATCCTGCTGATTGTCGCCGGGGTGATGGTGCTCAACATTTTCTCCAGCGCGTCGCCCCACTGAGGCAACCGGCGCCGGGACCACTGTCCCGGCGCGAACCGTTTACTCGTCTTCCAGCGGTTCTTCCGGGCCGCGCGCTTCGGTGCCCATGTGGTAGGCGGCAAAGCCGGCCATCACCACCTGGTCCACCGCCATGCCGATCACCCGGCCGTCCTGTTTCGCCCGGACCGGATGCTGGGCGTTGGTGATCGGATCGGTGACGATCCCCAGGGTTTCCCCGGCGACCACTTCCTGCCCCAGCTCCACATCGCTCACCAGGATGCCGCCGTGGGTGGCGCGGATCCAGCTGGAGTTGTAGTAGACCGGCTCGGGTTTGCCCCACACGAACAGCCGCGACATCATGCCCTGTTTCTCCAGCAGGCTGTTGATGCTGTTGACGCCCGCCTTGATCTGTTCCTCCTGGATACGCAGGGATTCGCCGGCTTCCATGGTGACCGCCGTAATGCCGTTGCGGGTGGCGGCCGTGCGCAGCATGCCCGGGCTGCCCTGGCTGTGGACCACGGCCATCTGGTCAAAGCCCTCGGTAAAGCGGGCGACGGCGTCGTTGTGCATATCCGCCCGCAACTGGGCCAGGTTACTGCGCTTGAGTGAGCCGGTGTGGATGTCCACCAGCATATCGCAGTGCTTGATCACGTCGTTGAACAGCGAGTAGGCGATGCGCGAGGCCAGGCTGCCGTTGGGGTCGCCCGGGAAATTGCGATTCAGGTCGCGACGGTCGGCCAGGTAGCGCGAGCCGCGCTGGAAGCCCTGCAGGTTGACGATGGGAATCCCGATCAGGCGGCCACTCAGCTCCTCGGCCTGGATGTCGTACATCACTCGCCGGATGATCTCGATGCCGTTCAGCTCATCGCCGTGCACGGCGCCGGTCAGGCACAGATTGGGGCCCGGCTGGGCGCCGTTGATGACCAGTACCGGGGTGGGCTGTTTGAGTCCGGCCATGGTGGTGTCCGGGGTCCAGCCCAGCCGGGTGGAGGTGCCCGGTCTGACCTCCGAACCCAGGATGACCAGCGGTTTGGCCTGGGGGGCGGGCTCGGCCGGTGCTTCGGTGCCTGTGCTCGTTCCCGTGTCGGGGGCGGTGGCCGTCTCGGGTGTCTCGGCCGCTGGTTGTTCGGTCTTCGTCGTCGGCGTGTCGTCCGCGGCGGGCTCCGGGCTGTCCGGCGATGTGGTATCGCCGGATGATTGGGAAGCGGTGTCCGACGTGGCCTTTTTCACCGGCTCCGGGGTGGGTGCGACTTCCTTGAGATCGACGTTGGGCGCAACCTGGGTAGCCTTTTCTGGCTGAGGCTCCGGGGCCGGCTCCGCCTCTGCGTCGGTTGAGTCGGCGTCGTCTGTGGCGCCCGGGTCCTGGCTGGCTTCGATGTCCTCTACGCTTTCGTCCTCGGGTACCTCCACCGGGTGAGGTTGTTCGGGGGCGGGGTCCTGGGCGTGCAGGGCGGCACTGAAGGTTAGCGCACCCAACAGGGCCAGAAAGCGGCGCGGGCGGTAAACGGTACTGCGGTCCAACGTCATGTCTGCGGGGTCTCCCGTCGTGTCGTGGCGGGTCGGTCAATGTCTTGGAAGGGCCTATTCTGCCTGCTGCCGGACGTGACGACCATTAAGATCCTGTTGTCTTTCGCCGCCTCCATATTCGCCACAGCAGCCCACCGTACACCAGCAGGTTGAAGCCGAACACGCCCGCGCCGAGCAGGATCTGTACGGGACGCGTCAGCCCGGGTGGGTAGATCAGCGGTAACAGGTAATGGGCAATGAAGCTGCCCTGGTAGCCCGCGTCGCCGGCGAGCTGGCGCAGTTCGATTTCCAGCGGCGTCAGCGGGCAGAGCCACCCGTTCAGCATGACCAGGGTGGCCCAGGCGAGCGTGGGGAGATGCAGCCACAGTAACCAGCGGCGCCAGAGCACGGCCAGCCCGCCGAATATGGCAAACAGGATGAACGCGAGATGCGCGATCAGGACCGCATCCGCGGCGAGCCGCCACCCCATGGTCGCATCACCGGACTCCCGGCCTGCCCGTAATGATCACGGGCGGGCCAGGGTCTGCTGGGTTGGTGAATGAGTTGGCACAGGACCTAGCGGGACTTGATCATCCCCTGCTGGTCGGAGATCACGATCTCCACGCGCCGGTTCTGCTGGCGTCCGCTGGAGGTGTCGTTGCTGGCCACCGGATAATCCTCACCGTGGCCGATCACCTCGACGCGACCAGAGTCGATGCCTTCCAGCATCAGCGAGTTGCGCACCGATTCCGCCCGACGCTCGGACAGCTGCTGGTTGTAGCTGGCCGCACCGGTGCTGTCGGTGTAACCCTCGACCCGCACCCGACGCTCCGGGTATTCGGCCATGAAATCGGCCAGTCGCTGGACCGTACGTTCGCCGGCCGGCTTGAGATCCGCCTTGTTCACATCGAACAGCACGTCGCCCAGGGTCAGCACCATCCCTCGCTCGGTCTGTTCGGCCTGCAGGGCCTCCATCTCCGCGCGCAGACGGTCGGCCTCGGACTGCGCCTGTTGCAGCTTGAGTTGCTCGCGGCGGCTCTGCGCCGAGGCGATCTCTTCCTGCAGGCGCGCTCTTTCGCCCTGCTGGCTTGCGATTTCAGCATGGCTGCGCGCCAGATAGGCGGCCTGTTCCACGCGATCGGTGTCGGCGCCCTCTTCGAGCAGGGAATCGGCCTCCTTCAAGGCCAGTTCAGACTGGCGCAGCTGGGTCGACCCCGCGCGGGCCACGTAGGGATCGTCCTCGATGGCCTGGTAGGCGGAGCGTGCTTCATCCACCTTGGCATTCTGGGCGGGACCGCTGGCGCAGGCTGACAGCAACAGGGCCAGGGTCGCCGCGGAACCTGACATCAATATCCGTTTAGTCATCGTAACCTCCTGGCATCCGCTCACTGTTGAGCCGCGTTGAGTTGCTGGCGCAGCTGCTCGATATTTTCGTTGATCTCATCGACGGCTTCGCGGGCTTTGGCGGTCTCGGTCCGCGCCGCCGCCAGTTCGGCGTCGACCGTGGCCTGCTCAAGCAGGTCTTCGGCCTCCCGGAACTTCTCCGCGTCGATCAGCTGTTGGGCGTCCGCCACCTTATTCTGTGCCCGGTTGAGCAATACCGGCTCGTAATCGCGGGCGTCGGACGTTTCCGCCTGCCGGATCGCGCCTTCAGCGGCGCTCTTGTCCTCACTCGGCATTGTTCCGGAACTGGCGCAGGCCGCCATGAAACCGGCCAGGCCCAGCACCAGTGCCAGTCTGGCTTTCTCGTGATGCCTGTTCATGCACCTTCTCCTTGTGTTTCTGAAGTCACGGTGTTTGAAATCACCATCTCTTGGATCACTGGCCGCGCTGGAAGCGCGGTGTCATCGTCGGGCCAGACCCCGGAAAACGGGGCCTTGTGCCCACCGAGGGTACGTTTAAAAATAGCAGGCAGGTCGTTAGTCTGTATGAAAAATGTGCAATGACACCGGTCAGGTCGCACCCATCGACGTATGAAATAATCGCCTGAAAGCGCTGATTGACGCGCTTTTTCAAAGGCTTACGAAATGGTCATCAGTCGTTCGAGCAACGCCAGGGAGGAATCATGGGGGAACGCGTTCGAGGCCCGGTGACGCTGGAATGCGTGCGGGGCGATATCACCCGGCAGGCGGATCTGGATGCCGTGGTCAACGCCGCCAACGCCGAGCTCCGGCCCGGGGGCGGCGTAGCCGGGGCCATTCATCGGGCGGCGGGGCCGGAGCTGGACCGGGCCTGCCGGCCTCTGGCGCCGATCCGGCCGGGGCAGGCGGTGATCACCGAGGCGTTCGGGTTGCCCAACGATTACGTGATCCATTGCCTGGGACCGGTCTACGGCGTGGACCAGCCCTCCGACCAGTTGCTCGCCGATTGTTACCGCAACGCGCTGCGGTTGGCGGAGTCGGAGGGGCTGGCATCAATCGGTTTTCCCGCGTTGTCCACCGGCGTGTTCGGCTACCCGATGGCGGATGCCGCCGGGGTGGCGCTGCACACGCTCTGGGACGAGTGCTTCGGGCTGGCATCGGTGCGCCGGATCCGCTTCGTGCTGTTCAGCGATGCCGATGCCGAGATGCACAATCAGGTGTTGCGGGGATTGACGGACTGAGCGTCAGCACAGGACCCAGTCGTCGCCCTCGCGGCGCGCCCGGCCGTCCTTCTCCAGCTTGAGCAGGTGGGCCAGCAGTGAGCGCTCGGCCATGCGGTGCAGGGCGGTGGCGGCGTCGGCGTAGGCTTCGCCCACCAGCGTCTCCAGCGGCGCGGGGCCAACCTTGCGCAGGGCGCGGACCACCTTGCGTTCGCGACTCAGGCGGTGGGTGACCAGCAGGTCGATCACCAGTTGCGGGTAGGCCATGAGAAAGCCGTGCCCCGGGGCGATCCACTCCATCTCTTCTTCCAGAAGGTTCATCAGGGCGTTGAGGTAGTCCGTCATGTCGCCGTCCGGCGGGTTAATCACCACCGTCGAGCCCTGCATGATGTGATCGCCGGAGAACAGCATGCCCTCGCCCTCGTGCAGGAAGCAGAGGTGGTTGGAGGCGTGTCCCGGTGTGTGCAGGATTTTCAGCCGGGTGCCATCCAGCTCGATCGTCTCGCCGTCGGCGGGGATGTGATCGGGACGGAAGGTCAGATCCTGGTGGCCGTCGGCGGGCGGCGGCAGGCCGATCAGCGGCGCGCCGGTGGCGGCCTTGAGAGCCTGGGCGCCGGGGCTGTGGTCGCCGTGGGTGTGGGTCACGAGAATCGCCCGCAGCTGGCCGCCGCACTGATCCAGCAGGCGGTGCAGGTGTTGCTCGTGGTGCGGTCCGGGATCGATCACCAGATCGCCGCCGGGATCGCGGATCAGGTAGCTGTTGGTGCCGGGGCCGGTCATTACGCTGGGGTTGGGGACGGTCAGCCGCCAGATGCTCTCGCCGACCGGCGTCCACTGGCCGGGCTCGATCCGGGCCTCAAGCTGGCCATAGGCCTGGGGATCGCGCTTGCGCACTTCCGGGTAGGCCGCGTCGCCGGGGTGGAGCAGGATCGGATCGCCGTTCTTGCGCGCCGGCCAGGGTTCCGTCGGGAACGGTTTGGGTTTGCGGCGGCGGGCGTCGTCCAGCGCGTCTGCGGCGTTGTTGAAGCGGGCCAGGCGACGCAGCACCGTCAGCGTCGGCGCGCCGAACTGGCGTTTGCCGGCGCGGTGCTGGGTCAGCGCTTCTTGCGGCGTCAGCCAGCAATGGTTGATGGTCTCGCGGCCGTCGTGGGCGGGCACCTGATCCGCCGGCGCCCGGGCCAGGAAGAAGCGGGTGTCGAAGCGGCGCGGCGCCCCCGGCGGCGTGACCCAGTGGTCGATGTAGGTCATCTCGCCCAGCGGCAGGCGCAGGCCATGGGCGTCGCACAGAGCGGCCAGCGACAGCTCGCCCCGGGTCACCGGCTCCCGCGCACTGGCCAGCACGGGGTGGGCCGGGCCCGGATGCTGACCGGCGTCGTCCCGCGCCAGCAGCAGGCCGGCTTCTTCGAAGCATTCCCGGATGGCAGCGACCAGATAACCCAGGGCATCATGTTCCACACCCAGCAGTTCCCGCGCGGAGGCTTCGTCGTGGCCGTCGGCGAAGGCGGCGAGTCCTGAATCGGCGTCGCCGGCATCCACCGCGCCGCCGGGGAAGACGTAGTATCCCGGCAGGAACGCGGCCTTGCGGCTGCGCTGCAGCATCAGCACTTCGAAGCCGTCGGCGCTGTCCCGCAGCAGGGCCAGCGTGGAGGCAGGGCGTGGTTGCATCATGGTGTTGTTGTCACGCTCAGTGGATCGGAACTGCTCTCACCATAGCGGCTCGATAACGGGATTGCGACTGCGGTCTTGGCCCGGGACCGGTACACTGGCGTTTTGACCCAATGATCAGAGTATTGCCCTATGGCCCGTGTCCAACTGTCGTTTCCCGATGATGCCTTTATCTTTTCCACTTCCCTGCCGGTGCGGATCACCGACATCAACGGCGCCAACCACCTGGGCAACGACGCCCTGATTTCCATGCTGTCCGAGGCCCGGGCGCAATTCCTGGCCCATTACGGCGTCGAGGAAACGGATCGCGACGGGGTCGGCATTATCGTCACGGACCTGGCCACCATGTACCAGGGGGAGTCCTTCTACCCGGATGAGCTGCGTTTCGAGATTGGCCTGTTGGATTTCAACCGGTACGGCGGGGACTTCGTGTTCCGGGTGACCAAGGCAGACACTGGCCAGGCGGTGGCGATGGCCAAGTACGGGTTTGTGTTCTTCGACTACCGCCAGCGCAAGGTCGCGCCCATGCCTGTGGCCTTTCGCGCGAAGTTTGATTAGGTAGCCGGAGCCGGCGTCGCCTGCAGTCGGCGCATGCCCTGGCGGTAGAACAGATAGGCTTGGGTGCCGGCCAGCAGGTTGCCGATCAGCGCGCCGCTGAGTAGCCCGTCGATACCGCCCATCTGCGAGCCCACCCAGAGGAAGGGCAGGAAGCACGCGAACAGCCGCAGCACCGAGATCAGCAGCGCCCGCATGGACAGCCCCAGCGCGTTGCACACCGACACCATTAGCATGCACACCCCCAGCCCGCTGTAGCTCAGCGGTACCCGCACCAGGTAGCTGTGCAGGATGTCGGTGACCGAGGCGTCGGCGCTGAACAATTCCGACACCAGCCCCGACAGCACCAGCCAGATCAGACCAATCGCCAGCTGCCAGACCACCACGAAGCGCACGCTGATGCGCACCAGCGCGCGGATGCGGTCGATGTCACCCGAGCCCAGCAGGCGCCCGATCATCGGCGGCAGCGACATGGTCAGCGCCAGCACCACCACGATGGAGAAGAACTCCAGCCGTGTGCCCAGCCCCCAGGCGGCCACGGCAGCGGTGCCGAAACCGGCGACCAGGGCGGTGGCCAGGCTGGCGGCGATGGGCGGCATCAACTGGCTCATCATGGCCGGCGCCATGATCCCGCCCAACTGGCGGATGGCCGGCCCCAGCGCCAGCGCCGACAGATCGAAGCGCAGCCAGCCGCGTTTGAGCAGTTTGGGATAGACCACCAGGCAACTGATGCCGAAAGCGGTGATAGTGGCCATGGCGGCGCCGGGGAGGCCCCAGCCGAAGACGAAGATATAGAGCGGATCCAGGGCGATGTTGACCAGGCTGGTGACCACCATCATATAGCCGGGCAGTTTGGTGTCGCCGTGGGAGCGGCTGACGCTGTAGCCGAAGTAGGCCATCGCACCCATCCAGGCGGCGCCGAGCCAGGGCACCCAGTAGGCCGAGATCAGTGGCATCAGGTCCGCTTCGGCGCCCAGCAGCCCCATGATCCCGTGCCGGCCCAGCCACAGGCCGACGAGCAGGAGCAGCGCCAGTGAGCCGCCGATGATCACCACCAGGCCGCCCAGGCGTTCGGCCCGCGCCACGTCGTCGGCACCGAGGGTGCGGGAGATGATCGCGGTGGTAGCGATGCCCAGACCCACCTGCAGGCCGATGATCAGCTGCTGCATGGGCACGGTGAAACCCAGCGCCGCCAGCGGATCCCGGCCCAGCTGGCCGATGAAGATACTGTCCACCAGCTGGAAACTCATCAGCGACAGCACGCCGAACAGCATGGGCCAGGTCATGACCAGCAACTGGCGGCTGAGGGGACGGTTGTCCTGGGCGGGATTCACGACGGTGTCGGTCTCCGGGGCGTTGAGCGGTAACGGATGCGTTGGGAGCGCAGTCTACCAGTCCCTGGAGACGGGGGAGAGTGGGGTTTGCCGGTACGGTCGCCGGCAAACCCCGGTGGTGAGCGTTACAGTACGGCCAGGGCCGCGTCGTAATCCGGCTCGTCCTTGATCTCGCCGACCAGTTGGCTGTGGATCACGGTGTCGTTCTCGTCCAGCACCACCACGGCTCGGGAGCACAGGCCGGCCAGCGGGCCGCTCTCGATCGCCACGCCGTAGTCCTTGCGGAACTGGTCGTTGCGGAAGGTGGACAGGGTTTCAACGTTATCCAGCCCTTCAGCGCCGCAGAAACGGCCCGCGGCGAACGGCAGGTCGGCGGAGACCACCAGCACCACGGTGTTGTCCAGGCTGCCGGCTTTCTCGTTGAACTTGCGAGTGGAGGCTGCGCACACGCCGGTATCAATGCTGGGGATGATGTTCAGAATCTTGCGCTGGCCGCTCCAGGCGCTCAGGGATTTATCTTCCAGGCCGCCGGTGGTCAGTTTGAAGTCCGGTGCCTTGTCGCCCTTGGCGGGAAACTGGCCGGCTACGTCGATCGGGTTGCTGTCGAGGGTCACCTTGCTCATTCGAACACTCCTTGGGATTTTTCCTGATAGGCCATCCGCTTTGTACCGCAGACGCGGCGGGATGGATGATGAGACTTTCGGGTGAAACCGTACTCCGGTCCCGGATGGCAGAAAGTCTAGACAGTCTAGCTCTTTTACCTGAACTGTCCTGTGGTATGGGGACGCGGGGGCCGAGAATCAACCGTGGCTGGGTGCGGCATCGAAGCCGGGCGCCGGCTGCCGTGCCGCCCGCAACAGGTAGCTGAGGCCGGCGGCGAGGGCGCAGACGGCGATCACCGTGGCCATGGTCTGGCTGGTGCCGTTGTGGAAGTGCCCCACCAGCAGGCCGGTGAGGGCGGCGGCACTCATCTGCAGACAGCCGTAGATGGCCGAAGCGGACCCGGCCATATGCGGGAAGGGCGCCAGGGCGCCGGCCAGGGTCTGAGGCAGCGTCAGGCCGACACCGATCATGAACAGCATCTGCGGCAGGATCACCGCCATCCGGGTGAACACCTCGGCCCATGCCAGTGCCGCCATCAGGCCGCTTCCCAGGACGGCGATGCCCAATCCCGCGCGCAGCAGTTGATCGGGCGAGAACCGCCGCGCCAGTCGGGCCGACAGAAAGCTGCCCGAGACGAAGCCGAACACGATCACCGAGAAATAGGCGCCGAAGGCGGACGGACTGACCCCCAGGAAATCAATCAGCACGAAGGACGACCCCGACAGGAAGGCGAACAGCCCGGAAAACACCAGCGCGTTGGTCACCGCATACCCCTGGAACGAGCGGTCGCGCAGCACCGTGCCGTAGTTGCGCAGCAGCGGCCTCGGGCGCAGCGGCTGGCGGTAATGGAGCGGCAGCGGTTCGGGCAGACGCAGGGCGATCAGCGTGACCATCAGCAGGGCATAGCCGGCCAGGGCCAGGAAGATCGCCGGCCAGCCGGAGGCGGCCAGTAGCAGCCCTCCCAGCGTCGGGGCCAGCGCCGGCGCCAGGCCCATGATCGCCGCCATCAGCCCCATGATGCGCGCGGCTTCACGGGGGCTGTGGATATCCCGCACCGCGGCGCGTCCCAGCACCGGTCCGGCGGAGCCGCCCAGGGCCTGCAGGAAACGGCACAGCATCAGGCCTTCGATGTCCGTGGCCAGGGCGCAGCCAACGCTCGCCACGGTGAACAGCAGCAGACCACCGATCATCACCGGCTTGCGTCCCAGGCTGTCCGCCAGCGGCCCGCAGATCAGTTGGGCCAGGGCGAAGCCGGCCATATACAGGCTCAGGGTCATTTGCACCTGGCCGGTGCTGGCGCCCAGCAGCTCGCCCATCTGCGGCATGGCCGGCAGGTACATGTCGGTGGCCAGCGGCCCCAGGGCGACGGTGGCCGCCAGCAACAGGGTCGTGGACAGGCTGGTCAGTGACAGCATGGTGCAGGGATTTCCGGTTGGGCCGCTGGCCGTGAAATGGGTTTGAAAGACAAAAGGTACGAAACCGAAGCATACGGGAGTCATCCAGCGGGATAACGCCCGGGGCGCTCATTCTACCTATGAACAGAATCGATCGGTATGTTGGCGATCAGGCGGGCAGACGACCGGCGACGTCCAGCAGCTGCGACCGGATCCAGCGGTGGGCGGGGTCGTCCTGGTAGCGCTGGTGCCAGAGCATGTAGAGGCTGAACGGGCGGTGGTTGAACGGCAGTGGCGCCTGGGCGAATTCCCGCATCATGCCCTGGTGCAGCCGCGCCGGCGCGCTTGCCAGCAGATCGGAACCGCGCAGGAAAGCGGCCAGCCCGGAGAAGTTGGATACGGTCACCGCGGCGTCGCGGTGGATACCCTGGGCCGCCATGGCGTCGTCCAGCCCCAGCCGCTCGCCGGTGTTGAAGACAATGGAAATGTGCCGGCTGGCCAGGTAGTCGTTCAGGTCGGCCGGGGCGTCGCGTTGCGACGGATCGTAGAAAACCACCATGCGGTCGTCCAGCAGACGCTGTTGCAGGATATCGCTGGCGGGCGGTGGATGCGGCGAAATCATCAGGTTGCACAGGTCCCGACGCAGTCGGTCCGGGGTTGGTATACCCGAGGGCACCACGTGCAGTTCGATGCCGGGCGCCTCCCGCTCCAGGACGCGCGACAGCGCCGGCAGCAGCAGGTCGCGCTGGTAATCGTTGGCGGCCACGGTCAGCGTCAGGTGGGTATCGGCCGGTGCAAACGGCGGCCCCAGCGGCAGGTTGCGCAGCTCCTGCAGGATCTGGCGCACGTGGGGGCCGGTGCGCAGGGCGTAGGGGGTGGGCGTGATGCCGCGCCCGGCCTTGACGAACAGCGGGTCGCCCAGGGTCTGGCGCAGGCGATCCAGGGTGTGGCTGACCGCTGACTGGCTGACCCCGAGGCTGACCGCCGCGGCCGACACGCTGCCGGCGTCCAGTACCGCCAGGAACACGTCGAGCGCACGGGTGTCGAGGTTCAACCGATCAATCGAGTTCATGAATCGCAGTGTAGGGCGATTCCTCCCCTGCGGCCAGGGCGTCGTCCAGGAAGTGGCGGATGCCGCCGGCGAGTTCGTCGAACCAGGGGTTGAAGGTCAGGCGGCTGGTGGGCACGTCCCGGGCGCCCTCGTGCCAGGCGCTGAACCACAGGTCTTCCGGGCCCAGCGCGTCGCAGTCGTCCAGGCTCAGGCCGTTGGGTTCGAGGCAGCGGTTGAGCGGACCGTCGAGGCCGTAGAGCGGGTTGTCCGGCGCGTTGTTCAGGGACATGTGGGACATCTCCAGAATGCGCTGGTCCGGCAGATAGCTGTTGCGCACGGTGATGCGCGGATCGTCCGGCAGTGTGGCGTCGTCGCGGGTGTCCCGATACACCAGCATACGACTGGCGGGGCTGGCGAAGCGCCGGTGGAACTGGTCAGCCAGGAAGGCCAGGTTGATCACCGAATCCGCCTCGGTGGCCACCAGCATCAGCGGCAGGTCGATCCGCTCGCGGGCGTCCAGTTCCTCCTGCACCCGGGCGCGCACGTCCGCCACCTGGGCCGCCGCGTTGATGGCCATGGACTCGTACTTGACCGGGTTCAGCTCCGGCTCCTCCTCAACAAAATCCTTGAACACCGAAGCGATGGGCGCCAGCCACAGGTAGTTGCGCAGCCCGTTGAGCTCCCAGGCCGGGGCGAGGGCCAGCAATCCGGCGGGGGCGGGCTGATTGGCGTCCAGGGCTCGCTCGGTGGCCAGCGCCCCACCCAGGGAAAAGCCGCCGATAAAGGCGTGATCCACCTCGTCGGCCAGGGCTGCGAAGTGGGTGTTCACCTGGGCGCGCCAGACCTCGGCGTCGGCCTCCACCATATCGCCGGGGCGGGTGCCGTGGCCTTGCAGCAGGAGGGTGCGGACCTGCACGCAGCGCTCGGCCAGCGCCTGGCCCAGATCGCGGAACACGTACGGCGAATCGCTCAGCCCGTGCACCAGCAGCAGGCCGATACGCTGCCTTTCGCCGCTGCAATGTGCCGCAGGGCTGGCTTCGAAAGGCATGTTCCAGGCCACCTGATCGGCGCGCGGAAAGCCGTCCACCGGCACCAGATAGTGGTCCAGGTGCTGGCGCACGTCCCGGGAATAGGCATCGAAATCGTCGATGGGCGGTGCCCCAAGCTGTTGCGGCGCGGGTTGGTACAGGGACGGCGTCGCACTGCAGGCGGACAGCCAGACCAGGGACAGGCTGACCACAAGGCGGCGGAGTCGGCGTGGTAATCGGACAGCGGGTTCAATGGCGTACACTGGGACGGCGTCTTCCTTTATAACAGGGGTGCGGGCCTTTACGTTGCCGCACCCCAAACTGGATGAAAACCGGGCACAGGAACCACCTATGACAATCCATCTTGCCTTCGATGTCTACGGGACCCTGGTCGACCCCCAGGGTATGGCCGACCACCTGCGCGACGATTGCGGCGAGCGGGCCGCCGCCGTCAGCCGGTTGTGGCGACAGAAGCAGCTGGAATTCAGCTTCCGCCGCGGCCTGATGCGGGATTACGCCGATTTCGGCACCTGCACCCGCCAGGCCCTGCGCACGGCGATGTCCAGCTACGGCATCGATCTGGCAAGGGCGCGGGAGGACAAGTTGATGCAGGCCTACCTGAGCCTGCCGGCGTTCGCCGACGCCGGGCCCGTGCTGAAGGAGCTGGCGGGGGAATACCCCTGCTTTGCCTTTTCCAACGGCACGCCGGAGGCTCTGGAACAGGTTCTGGGCGCCAACGACCTGCTGGATCATCTGGATGGTCTGGTATCGGTGGATGCCGTCCGCAGCTTCAAGCCGGACCCGGCGGTGTACGCCTACGCCCGCCGCGCCACCGGCGCCTTCGACCAGCCCCTGTGTCTGGTGTCCTCCAATGCCTGGGACGTGATCGGCGCCCGTGCCGCCGGGCTGATGGCCATCTGGGTGCAGCGTGATCTGGACCAGCCGTTTGACGACTGGGAGCTGGCGCCCTCAGCCGTGATTCACGGGTTGCAGGCGTTGCCGGAAGTGCTGGAGCAATTCGGCTAGACAGAAAGCTGGATCACTTGCCGGTGAGCAATATCTCGCCCAATCAAGCAAGATCTTGCTCGATTTGAGCAACTTGTTGCCCGGCGACCGGTGGGTGAATCGAGTGGAATGGCGTTAGAGATCTGTTTTTATTGGTCTTTCTTTTTCTGGCACAGGACTTGTCTCTCAGAGTGGACCCTTTGCGAAGGGATTCACTTATTCAATCGCCAAGAGGGGTTTTCAAGCGCCACGAACGCAGTAGCTTGACAACCCCTCCATGTCAC